>NZ_WSFU01000106.1 GCF_016820635.1 Anaeromonas gelatinilytica
ACCTTTCCATACAAGGACTTTCACCTTGCCAGTAATGCCAAGCTTTGCTTGGCGCACTAACGTATCCGTATTTCCGAAGTCCAGCAACTCTTAGATAACTCCTATCTTAAGTTGCTGGACTTGGGTGCAGAGACGAAGGAACGGAACCGGAATATATTGTTATCTGATGTGCCGTTGACCCTCGTATTTATCTTGAAGGCCATCTTGCTATAAACGAATTAAAATATGACCAGCCTATTATCGTAGCATTGTCTCGGCCATGTTCCTGATGTACTATATTTAAAACATTATATATTTTTGATTTTATGTCCTTATTTTCATCAGTTTCTGTAAGCATTGAATATAAGAATTCTGGATTTTCAAAAGGTCTTTTTCCACATTCTAATACACCATCTGTCAATAAGTAAATATAATTAATACCCTCTCTTAATTCTCTAATACCTGAAGAATAACAAAGCACTTCTAAAGAAAACGTATTCTCTTGACCAATCCATTCGAAAAATTGTCTTTGATTTAGAAAATACTGCCCTAACTTTGCCAAATCATGATGTAATAAATAAATTAAATTATCTCCAATAGAAAATCACCATAAAAATTGATCTTTTTGAACACAAATTAAGTAGACTGTTTCTCCTCTCACCAAATTGCACTTTTCTTTAAAATCATCATTACTAAATAATTTCAAAAAAAAACGATTGTAGATTCTTAAACATATCTTTTTTAGTGGTATTTAATATTGAGAGAAGCTTTTCTTTATGGTTATAAACAGTATTGATAACTAAATTTGCACTTTGAATTGTAGTATGTGCATCTAAAATCATTGCAAATTTCCAATTAAATTCTTTATTACTCATAATAAAAACTGCATCTTCATTTTTTTCTGCTCCTGAATCGGTATTCCCGCCATATCGCCCAATTACAATATCATCACAATTATCTAGATTAATTTCATTTAAATACATCTGCTTATTCCCAAACCACTTGAATTCTTTATAGTTAGACATTCTATCACCTCATCTCAAAACATTTAATCACGGCATTTCAGATAACGTTCCTGAGGTTTACGAAGTTCATGAACCTTAACCAGACTTGGCTTAGGTTCATGAATTTGGGTGTAGTGACGAAAAAACGAAACCGTAAACCTTCATGTTAGGTGAAATAGTCGACGCTTTATAAAAAATAGAATCTATCTTTCTTAGTTATTAAAAAAACTATATTCTCCATCATATTTATCTAAATTCGATATATATCGGTATTTGTTTTTTTACATAAACTCCCACTTAAATATTTTTCTAATATGATTTAAAACTTAATACTACCTAAATTATTAAATTTTTCACTAAATTATAATTAATAGTATCTTTATTTTCTTCAATTTTTTTAAATCCATTTTTTCAGAAGTACATTCTGTGAGCCATAATTTGTCTTTAAAACACCAGTAGCAGTTAATGTCTTACATAATCTGCTCTTAAATGCCCATTCTATAAGAATCTTTACTGCTTCAGTCATATAACCTTGTCCTTCATACTGCTTTGAAATACCATAACCTATTTCTGCTTCACCTTTATTATCTATACCCTTAAAACCAATTAAACCCATTGTATCTAAACTATCTTTATTAATAATAAGCCAATATGTATACCAATCATGAAGTTCTCTTTTTGCTTTCTTCATTTTACCTATCTTAATATTTATGGCTCTTCTTTGGATATCGGTGAGTACCAAGCTAGTTAGATCAATACCTTCATAAATAAACTTATTTTGTTTGCTTATTTGCATTAAACCTTCAAGACTTAAAGACTTAAGCATTACTCTATTACTTACTAGATCCATCTCTTACCTCCGTATATTTTTTTATAACTGAACTACTATTTTATTGTCATATAACTAAGTAAATTTATCAATTATCTAAAAAATAAGCGACTATTTCACTTAACGTCCCCTGACTTCTCGACGGCTATAGGCTAAATAACCTTCAATTTTCCACTACACATAAAACCGATAGATGTTGGGAAATCAATGCTATTAGAAGGAATTGACGGACTACTTGCACTCATACCCCTTTACCCTTTTTTAAGTTACCTTTATCTTCTGGCTTTTAATATACTTTTTTGTATATCGGCAAGCATGTATACAAAGACCACATAAGCTCTCATCAATACCTTCAATTCCACTCAATCTTCGCGCTTCTTTTCTACAAGCATATGCATCGTAAAATTCTTCTCTACGTAACCCTATATTCCAATTGATCCCTTTTATTGCCTTACCACTGCATACTCGTTCACACCTGTTGCAGCTTCCACATCTAGATTCATTAATTGGTTCCCCTACTTCTAATTGTAAATCAGTCAGCACAGTAGTTAGCCTTATTGCTGAACCATATTCTTCTGTAATCAACATCGCGTTTTTACCTATCCATCCCAATCCCGAACGAGTAGCCACAGTCTTATGTGGAAGATCAGATGTTTTTGTAGTGTTATCTATTCTAACTTCCGTTGTAGTTTTGGCAATTGCATTATGACCCATATCTTTGATATCATCCGCTATTAAAATCGCTATCTTGTCAAGTTTATTATTTAATCGCTTATACTCTTCATAATATTCTAGATTTGGTCCTTTATAAATATTATTTACGATTTTTGGATCTATTGACTTCCCAATAGAAATTCCATATCGTAAATTATACCTCAACTCACCAGAAATCTCTGATAAATCTGCAAAACCAACAATGCTAGCACCTTTACCAATTAATCTCTCTCTTATTATATCTGATACTCTATTCATAATGTTTTTCCCCTTTCACTAGTCAATTTTTTCGCATAATGTCCCGCAGGTTTCCGAAGTTCATGAGCCTTAGCGCGACTGTGCTTGGCAAATGAATTTGGATGAAGCGACGACAGGAGCGAAATCGGAAACCTTGCTGTTATATGAAGTCATCCACTCACTTCAACTTTCACTTTATATATTTTTAATTATAACTTTAGTTAATAATATATTTCCAACTTCATTATTAAAACAAATTAGTTCAATTTCATGTATTAAATTAGCATTAACCATTTTGCTTCGTAAATTAACTTTTTTAAAAGCTGCAGTTGCATCTGAAACAATATATATTGAATATCCTAAATCTTTTCCATTTCTAGCTGTTGGTGAAACACAATTTTCTGTAGTTAAACCTACTATAACTAATTCCATAATATTGTGGCTTTGAAGAATTTTATGTAATTCTGTATTAATAAACGTACTATTAGTCATTTTTTTAACGATTTTTTCATTATCCAAAGATTTTACAATATCTTTTATTTTAGAATTACTATTAGTTTTTTCTAAAGGAGATCCTTTTCTTTTTGAATAGTATTTAGTAAAAATAACAAGTAATTTTTCTTCTCTCCATTTTTTTAATAATTTCAATATGTTTTCTTCAGCATTTGGATTTTTACGTTTCCCATACTGTTTATCATCTAAACCTTTTTGAACATCAATAATCAATAATGCAGAATTTTTCATATATGTTACTCCAACTTCAAATTTTTTAATGCTATGAAAAAATATCCATATTACTAATCATCTTTACTTAATCTTTCAAAAAGATTCCTTAACTCATTAGGTTCTTTATAAAAAATTATTTCTTTAGAAATTCCCTTTAGAGTTTCGGAAATATCAGAACCTTCTTTAGCTATAGTTATAATTGGTATTTCTCTGGAAGATGCATAACCTGCTTCTATACCTAACCCGACGCCGCTGAACCGGACCCTCGAAGCCCCTCTTCTTTGGCGGCGCTTGCCGTCCGGTGAAGCGATGTGATGCGCATACTTCAAAGCTTTTCCCGCCGCACCCTTGTGGGCATACGTTGTTCTCTAAAGTACGCCGACTCCTTGTTCAGAGGGAGCCACGGATGGCTCACCCCTAATTTTTACCCTTAACAGAACTCTATATATTTCATTTTATGTAGACAATGTGAACTCAAGAGTTTGCTCATTATGCTCGTTCGATAATTTCGGTTTTAGTAATTTTAAATCCATTGTTTAGATACATTTTTATTGCACCTTGATTCCAATCTGCAACATGTAAAATGATAGGCGATATGTTTTTTTGTTGCATACGATTAATTGCAAAAATCAAGGTCTTTTTTCCATATCCTTTTTTCTGATATTCTTTTGAAACGATTAGATCATCTATTTCATTCCCATATATTGCTACTGATCCGATCATTACACCCTTTTCCTCATAGATATAGATGTTATTCTTTTTTTATTTAGTTGTTCTTTGGTGTCACAACAATTGACAGGAGTCAATTGTAAGGCTGTTCTCATTTCCCAAAAGCAATCCTCATATATTGTTTTATATATATTAAAATCACTGTTCGTGTATTTTCTCAATACAAGAGAAGTGTGGATATTATCTCCAATATATTCCATTGTATGAGCAATAATATTAGTCATAATTCCTCCTGTGTGAATAAACAAGACTTTTTTTGTCTATAATTTTCCCTGCAGAGTTATTTCTATTACTTCAATAATCTTTACTCTCAATATTTAGCAAATATGGTAATGCTAAAGCTTCAACGCTCTGCCTTCAAATCCGCACATGTATGCGCGTCATCTTGGCGTATTTCAGCTAACTACTATATTCACGAACTATAGTTCGTGAATATTTGCCTATGGCTTCATATATCCTCTTTCATCCATAACCTTTTATTCTTGTTTCTACAAATATTACCTATTTCCTTTATTTTTTGTGAAATTTTCCGAAAATTTTAGTTCTCATATAAATTTATTTATTTTTTACTTAAACCAATATATGAATACTTTCTTACAAATTTATTTCTTTTATTTTTTAATCTAAATTAGATGCGATATATTCTAATCTAATCCTGGCAACATCAACTGTTCATATTCATTTCTTTCCTCTAATTTGTGAAGATAATTAAAACATTCTTCAATATCACACAATATGCCATGGAATTCACATGTTTTTTTTATCATATTCATTAACCTATCATTGTTAGAACTATTTATCTGATATGCATATTTATACCTTCTAATATATTGAGATTTCATACCCGGAAAATGTTCATCCAACTTTTTATAGAAATAATCCCTGTTACCTTCCCTTAAAGTTAATCCTATACCAAAGCAAATAATACCATGTACTTTTGCCTCTATACAATAATCCAAAATTCCCTGTATACTTTCTTCTGTATCATTAATAAATGGTAAAATAGGACTCAACCAAACTATTGTAGGAATTCCATTATCCCGCATTATCTTTAGTACCTCAAAGCGTTCTTTTGTAGTGCTCACATTTGGCTCTATAATTTTACACAAATCTTCATCATAGGTAGTAAGGGTCATTTGTACCACACACTTCGTCTTTTCATTAATTTTTTTAAGTAAATCTAAATCTCTTAAAATTCTGGCAGACTTAGTCTGTATAGCTAGTCCAAATCCATAGGAATGAATAAGTTCAATGCATTTTCTAGTGTTTTCTAATTTTTCTTCCAAATGAATATATGAATCACTCATTGCTCCAGTGCCTATCATACACTTCTTTCTTTTTCTACGCAAAGCATCTTCTAAAACTTTAGGTCCATTTGATTTTACCTCGATATCTTCAAAATCATGATTCATTTGATAACATCTGCTTCTTGAATCACAATAAATACAACCATGGGTACAACCTCGGTATATATTTATTCCATTTTGAGCTGATAAAATACCTTTCATTTCTTTTTCATGCATAGTATTCTCCTCACTACTTAAAACTTTTATCTAATAAACTATTATATAAACACTACGTGCAGCTGGTAAATTTTAAAATTCAACATTCTAGATTACCTATTCAACAAAGCATTTAGTATCCTAAATTCTCATCAACTATGATTACTTTAATTCTATCTTTTTTGAGTTGCTTTTTTATTATTGTTATATTATTACGGTTTCTTTCAATAATATCTAGCTTTTTATACATAATAATATGAGGACCAATAGGTGGATAATCAAATACTTTACCATGAGCCTTAAATCCTAACTTGCTATAATATTCTTGAACTGAAGTTCTTCCTTTACACCATAAAAAATTAACTCCCTGTTCTTTTATTAAGTTTTCAGCATAATTAACCACTGACCTTCCAACTCCTAATTTTCTAAACTCCTCAAGAGTTGCCATTGCTCTTAATCTATACTGTTTTTCAATAGAAAGATCAGAATGTTTTTCAATACAAAAGGATGCAATACTTATCAGTTTTCCTTTATAAAATCCTCCAACATGAAATGAATCGTCTTCATAGTCTGTATCATATTTACATTCCTCAATCGTCTGATGTGGACGTAAAACAATGTGCCTAATATTATATGTCATTTTTGGGTCAATTTTTCTAACCTCTAGCATTTTCTCCTCCAATTTTTACAATAAAATATAAAAAATAATTCTCATCAAACTTTCTTAATCTTAACCTTCTTCATTTATAAGTTTATGTATTTTCCCTCTAAATTCACTTGCTAATATATCCATATAAATATCATCATATCTCTTATTTCCTACTATATAACTTTCCCTTCTTCTACCTATCTCTTTAAAGCCACATTTTTTATAACAACTTATTGCACGTTTATTAAAAGAGTACACTCTAAGAAGAATATTATTTAAATTCAAAATATTAAAGCCATACTCTAATAACAAGTTAATAGTTTCACTTCCAAATCCTTTACTCCAATAGTTTTTATTTCCAATAAATATTCCTAGTTCAGCTCTTCTGTTTCTCATATCTATATCCATTAATCCACAATTACCTATAAGTTCATCTTTGTTTAAATCTACAATTGCAAAATTATATCCTTCTTTGCTTATTTTTTCTAAAATTTCTTTTTCTTTTTCTAATGAATATATATCTGATGCATTTCCTAGGTTTATAGAAACTTCTAAATCATTTATCCACTCCGTGTATTTTTCCACATCATCAATATTTATAGGAGATAGATATACTTTTTCACCAACAATCTTTTTAAAATATCTCATAAAATGTCACTCCCTTATTTTTTTAAATAAAATCAACTTTCCAAATTTTTTAAATTTAATTTTGGAATCCATCCTTCTCTACCTTTCATATCTCTGCACCATATCCATCCGTTTAATTCATTAATTCCTTTTACTCTCTTCCCTTTTTTTATTGTTAATTCTCTAGCAGTATAATCTTCTTTCAATACCCCATATTCACTTGATATATTAAGAATTTGCTCTGGAATCCAACCTTCTTGTGAATTATCTAATCTATAACAATATCTCCAATTCAACCAATCCTCTTTTCCATCATATTTCTTACCAACTAATACTCTTTCACCTTTCTCAAGAGTAATTGGATCTGGATAATTACTTTTATGTTCTTTGATCACTAAATGATTCATGATTTTACCTCCTTATGATGCTTTAGTCTAACTTCTCCATCAAATGTTCCCTTTTAATATACTTTTCTTCTTTATCAAATAAATTGTCCATAAAATAACAAGTATATATCCTAATACTGCAAAAATTGATGCTTCTACCCCAAATACTCCACCTGTTAATATCATTGATTCTGTTGATAACTTATATGAAAAAATAGCCTTCTCATTATATGAATTACTTATATCTAATATTCCACCAATCATAATAACATTCCAAATACCATGAACAATAGCACTTGACCATATGGAGCCACTCTCATACACAATTAATGAGAACATAATCCCTACACTTGTTCCTGCAATAAAAAGTAATAATATATCAATAATGTTCATTTTAATTCCTACGACGTGCAAAATCCCAAAAAAAACGGAAGGAATTATGATAGCAATTAGTTTTCCCCATCGTTTTTCTAGTAATTTCATTATTAAGCCTCTAAACACCATTTCCTCAACAACACCTGCACCAAAACCTACAGTAAAAATTGCTCCTACAATTATATTAATTGACTCTATAACACTTACATTGTTCTTAATCAATTCTCCTGGGTTAAATAACAATACTGCTGAAACTGAAACAGGTAATATAATAGCACATATAAGCCAACGAAAATGGACTTTAGGTTTGCCAATATAACATTCGTTCATTCTAATATTTAATAATTTTATACAGCAAACTTTTATCAAAATATATGAAATCATAATATAGCATATCCCAAAAATTAATGCTACCACTCCATTTGGTAATTGTAATTCAAATATTAAACTGCTTACACCTTGTGCAAATACTAATATTAATATTCCTAAAAAGACAACCAGAATTGTC
This sequence comes from Anaeromonas gelatinilytica, assembly GCF_016820635.1. GTDB lineage: Bacteria > Bacillota > Clostridia > Tissierellales > SIT17 > Anaeromonas > Anaeromonas gelatinilytica. The sequence continues at coordinate 8,266 of NZ_WSFU01000106.1, forward strand.
TTTATTGTACTAATCTCTTCCTTATGCATACTTACTTTCCTCATTTCATTAATTATTAATTGTAACTAACAGCTATAGATTTCCACTACTTCTATTTTTCAAATAAATATATTTGTCCGTTTTTTGCCCTATTAAATTTTTCTCCTTTAAATCCATTTCTAATAAGTTCCTTCTGTAAAAATTTCATTACAAAACCATGAGATACTATTAAAATATTAGATTCCTCTAATGAAACAATTTCAGAAATAAAATTTTTCACTCTAACCTTAGTTTCATCTATACTTTCAGGTTGTGATTTATGGGAGAACAAATAAGCTAATCTTCCTAAAATCAACCAAATTTTATGAGGTAGTAAAATATTCTTTCTTATCATTGAAGCAATAGGAACTTCTCTTAAGATCTCTTTTTTTATTATCTCCTCTTCAAAAATAGATTCAGCCGTCTTAACTGCTCTTGATAAACTACTAGAATAACATATATCCCATTCCACCTCACTTCCTGACATATCTATTATTTTTATTTTTGCATTATCATAAATTTTTACTCATTCTTCAAATTCCTTTGAAGTCATAAACTTTTTGGAATATTGAATAACTTCAAAATGTCTCATTAAGCCTATTTTCATACATAATCAATCCCTCTCGTTTATACAAAATCAGGAGATTCTTTTAACACTTTAATAATCTCTTGAGCATATATATTAATTCCTGTATCATTTATATATACTCCATAAATAGTTAAATCTAATTTTCTACTTTTAGCACATTTAACTTCTCTTAAATATAATAGATCAATAAACATTAGCTTAAAAAATTCTCCTAATAAATACTCTTTATTAAATTTATCACTTAACAAATCATTTAAACAATACCTCCCATAACAACTTTTATATAAAATTCAGACATTGTCGAAGTTTAGCATATCAAAATAAAAACTATGCTATTTATCAATAATCGAAACATATAAATCAATTTCTGGTTTTTTAGATATACTTCTGTGATCATGATATTCAAAATCATCTATTTCATTACCACTTTGATATTGAGAGTTTGGTAACCATTCTCTATAAATATAACTTTTCATTTTCCCCAAAGTATATCCCCATAAAAATGAGTGTTTTGGTTTTATAAGAAATACAGCATACTTTCCTTGAGGTACACTATACAGCCCTAAATCCTTTGGAATATTATCAGGTATTTCATTTACTACATCTCCCATAATATATTCCATGTATCCAGTATTAGGATCGTAATTTTTTGTTACCGCTAAAAAAATCCTCGGTTCTTTTGTATTAGGGATACTATAAGATTTTTTGATTTCTTTAAGTTTATTTCCTAGTTTAGATATATCTTTGGATATTTGTTTATCATTAGTTTCAATTTTTAGACCAATAAAATTTATTGGTTTATCTATTTGTTTTATTTTGGGTTCAATCTTTTCTATCTTTAAAGAGTTAAATATCACTTCCCACCCTCTCCTTTTATAAATTTAATCTATTTGAAAATTTAAAAGTGTTCTTTTTTATATTTTTGACTTCTTCCATTTCAACTGATTTTAATGCTTCTATCTTTAAATCTTCATCTAATCTCCATTTTATATTTAAACTAAAATATTTAGCCTATCCAGATAATCTTTCTTCTTTATTTCTACAAATATCATCTATTTCCTTTATTCTTATGAATTTTTTTTTAGTTTTAATCTCTTAATTTTACTACCTTATAAGCTTTTTCATCCGGTGATAGCATAACCTTATCGTAATTATTTTTCACCATGTTAATCATATTATTTATACTTCATATATAATGATTGAGGAATAAAAAGTGTCCAATATTCTATAAAGATTTCTGAATAGATTAATTTTTAAATAAAAAAATGGCCTTTTATAATGTTTTGCTCATATAGACCATCCCTGGAATGTATCCAAGTTTTTTATTCAATTTAATCATATTATGATTATTGTAATGAGTCGTTGTATTTATAGTTTTAATCCCTTCAAGTCGACACCATTGTTCTAATAATTCCTTTAATCTAGTTGCAATTCCTCTTCCTCTATAATCTTCAGTGACATATAATGATAAAATCATAACACTGTTCTGTGATTCCTCTTGTTTATAGGCCCATATAAATCCTTGTATCTCTCCCTGTTCATCTTCTACAATAGTAAGAAACAAATCTTGACTTTTAGTTTTATGAATTCTCTCAACTGTTCTATCTATATCTTCAGCTGATATTTTATAATCAGATCTCCATAGTTTAGGAGTAAGATTATGCCAACGAGCAATCTGTACTAAAATTGATTTTATTTCTTCATCAATATTAATATCGTTAATTTCTAGTTTTTTATAATTCATATATTATATTTACCTCCTTTTCTTATATCATAAATCATATTTAACTTCTTTATTTACATATTTTTCAGAATAATACATAATGATTATACTTCTAAATATTAAGTCACATAAATATCTGTTTTTTGTTCTCCAGTCCTTTTCAAGGACTAATCCTGTGTATGTACCCCATTTTTTAAAATAATAATGACTTTGTTTTTTATGAAAAATATTATTTTGTTCATTAATCATGTTCTTCAGATAATCTAATTGTAAGTTTAAATGTGGTATACTCTTTATGACTCCTATTCTAGCTAAAAGTTCCATTCTATGAAACCACATCATCCATCCCTTAGCATCTAATCTCTTCATATCAGCATTAAAATCATGCATACAAAATGAACCAGGGGAAACAACCTGAGATTTATAAAGTCCTTTTATTTCAGGTATAGGAGATAATTTAATCAATCTCTTTATAGAATCAATAATCATATTTATATTCTCAATATTACGCCAACTCTTTGTATATGCTAACAATCTCAAATGATAAATACTGGGCCATTTTGCTTTAGATTTAAACACAAGTTTACCTTTATAATTTTCAGTAATACTTTCAATAGAGCTAACATTAATCACATATTTAAATACATTAAGAGCTTCTTCAATCTGTTCAGTTATAAATGTTTTATCCTCTACCCCTGCATAACCAAATATAACCGCTTTTATCAATTGAGATCCTCCGAGATTTAACTGATCCAGAATTTTACCAACATTTGATAAACATCCTTGGTCAAATGTTTCTTCCCTCTCCTCTAATTGTTTAAGCATATTAGAAATTGATAAATGATTAGATTCAATACCTTTCTCACACAATACTCTAACAGCTGTTTCTACACCCTTCTCACTATGAAAATCATAATTAATCCATCCATTAGACTCTTGTAATGATACGTATCGTTTTACTAAAGAATCCTCTAATATCTCTTTTTGTAATTGAATTTTTTCATTCGATGATAATTGATTGGTTATTTCTTTTTTAATTCTATACCTAATGGACGGACAAGCTTCTCTCAAAAGAAACTCAATATATTTTTCCATTTATATCTCCTCTCAAAAATAACTACCAATATTCAAAAGCATCTTAATATATTTATACGTGAATATCTATTTTTTTCTTAGATTTTAACGTATTAGTATTTTTCACTTTATTTTCTTCTATATCTTCTTCAATCTTATTTTTGTCTGTATTTTCATCTTTATCTTTTTCATCTATTTTTTTATCTTGCTCTTCTTTTTCTTTTTTGTTGACTTTACTAATTTTATCATTTACCTTTTTTAATTTACTTTGTATTTGTCCATTAATCATTTCTATTTGTGAGTTAATCTCAGACAATTTTTCCTTTTTTCTCGTTACATCAACTCCTCGTGCCTCATCTAGTTTAATTTCACTCTCTAATACTCTTGCTTGTCCTTTAATTTCTGTCTTTGTAGCATTTTGATGACTCACTTGTTTTAATGATGAAGATATTGAAATTAAATTCATCACCCTGATATCCTCTACTGTACCTTCAACTTCCGCAGATTCTACAGATTGATTTTTAAATTGTTTTTCTTTTTCTTTCTGTTTTTGTATCTCCATTCTTCTTTCCATCAACTGTCCATACAACTGATCCAATTGTTCTCTTAGATTCTTTTTCATATCTACTTTTTCTTGTCCTGACAAATTTTCATCTTCAGATATTTTAGCTATCTTTTCTTGTATAGTTTTTATTTGATTCTTAATTCCCCTTATCACATTATCTTCTTTATTTTGTGGCAAATAAAAACTATAATTCGAACTAATACCTGTTTGTTGATTATTCTCTATCATCATAATATCTATCCCCCCAAAAATTATTTTTCATTATATATGTCGGATATTTTTTCATATCTTTACTATTTTTTGCAATTAATTTTTAGGCCTTTGAATAAATCTCAATATCATTACCTTCACTATCCCTAAATTCTAAAACCCAGTTTCCATCAATCTTAGTTAAAGGAAATATGATTTCTACATTTAAATCATTAAGTCTTTCTCTTAACATATCCATATTACTTACTTCAAAACTAGGTAAACAATTATCTCCCCATGTAACTTCTTCATTCACTTTCTTATTATTAAATAAACAAAAGTTAAAACCTTTAAAATTAAAAATACTAAATACCTCATCTTTTTTATCAACTGGCTGTTTTAAAAATTTTTCATAAAATTTAATTGCCCGCTCCATATCTTTAACACAAATACATAAAGAATTTAAATTTATCTCAAGTTTCATTTTATCACCTTTTCAAATGAGTATTATTCTGTTCTTTCATCAAGATAAGTTTTTACCTCTCTTTCATCAAGATATTTTATCTGACTCTCTTCTATTGAAATATAACTACTTCTAAATTAATTTCAACTATTAATTTTAACTTTAATTATTAAGATTCTATTATAGAAAGTAATAACATCACTCATCACTTTTTCTCTTTAATATAAAATTGGTTCTTAGCTTTCTCCACAGTATCCAAAATAAAATCAACCTTTTTTACTGTATATATTTCTCTATCATCAGCATATTCTTTTGCAAGAGTTTTCTTCAACTTAGCATATTCATCTCTTATATCATCATGTGATCTTAAATAATCACGAAATAGTATATGATTCCACCAATTAGTACTACCTATCTCTTCAATATGGATATGATGAGTTCTATTACTTACATCACCCTTTGTAAAAAAAGTCGTCTACTAACCCCAACATGTCCTTTATATTCATATCCTAATTGTCCAAGTAGTTCAATACACTTATGGCCTTCATAAAGTGAAGTTACACCAATAGCTATATCTATGATTGGCTTAGAGATTAGTCCTTCAATTGAAGTACTACCAACATGTTGAATATCAATAATATAACTCCCGATATTTTCTTGTATAATATCCTTTTCTTTTTCAAATTCTGAAGCCCATTGAGGGTTGTAAGTTTCAAGTCTTACTACTCCCTTTGGTAAACCTAGCATAATAATCCCCTCTTAACCATAATCTACATTATCATTCTTTCCATAAATACATTACACCAATTTTAAATGACCTATTTTGATATTATACTAATTCAATTAAATTCTTTACTATTATGTCTGGTCTATCTATATAAGTCTCATTGTCACTATTTTCAGCAATTATCACCTTTTGGATTATATGCAATACCATCTATTTGTACCTTAAGACCATCGGAGCCTCCTTTATGAGCGAATTCAGTAGCTATTGTTTTTCTAGCTGGATAATTTCCTTTAAATCTACGCTTGAAAACTTCTTCCATTACTGGTATATCCCATACATCACAAAGTAAAACATTAACTTGAACAACATCTTGAAGAGTTAAATTTTCCATTTTCAATCGACTAATCATATTATCTAAAGCTCCCTCAATCTGCTCTTCTATTGAACCACCAACATTACCTACACAAAAATTTAAAAAAATTAAATTACCTGCTTTTACATATCCAGAATATGCATACTCCTCATTAACATCTTTCCTAATTATTTTACTCATAAAACTTTTCCTCCTTATAGATTTTTTCTATAAGAAGTATATTAAAACATATACAACACCAGTATGTCATATATACAAGCTTAATTATATATTTTTTCTATATCTCTAACTTTATCTAAGATCTTCTTCTGTAAAGAAGGTGGTTCTAAAACTCTAACCTTATCTCCATAACTTAATAAAATTCCAAACCAAAATTGTTCATTCTTTGGTAAACTAATTTCTAGAATAAAAAAATCATCATATTCTTCAATTATTTTTCCATTAGCAAAATAATCTTCAATAGAAACTCTAACCTCTTTTTTGCAAAGTAATTTTAAATTAATATATTCTCTTTTATCTATACTTTGACATTCTTTTAATAATTTATCTATATTTTTGTGCTTTCTAGTGAAATTTTCATCTATCAATTTTAAATTTCTCATTCTTGAAATACGAAAAATTCGATAATCCTCTCGTAATTGACAAAAAGAAAAAAGATACCAAGCATACCATTTAAATGTAAGAGAAAGAGGTTCTATCCTTCTAGAAATCTTAACATGATTTGCATTAGTATAATCCAATTCTAATACTCTTTGATTATTAATAGCTTTTTGAATAAGAAATAAATAATCATCTACATTTGAAGGTTCTCTTAATAAACTCAAATCAATAGATAATTGTGAATTACGTTTATCAATAATAGCATTTTCTTCTTCAGTTACTATAGCTGATATTTTCTCCAAAGCTTCTTCAACCTTTTTATTTTCATAAGCTGAAGATAAGCTTTTTAATGCTTTAATAATAAAAAAGTAATCATCTATACTCATAATTTGTTTATCTAGTTTATAACTCTCTATAATTGCATAACCACCTGAAGAACCTTGTATTGAGTATACTGGAATTCCTGCTAATGTTAAAGAATCTATATCTCTTTGAATTGTTCGAACAGATACTTTAAATCTTTCAGCAAGATCTCTTGCACTAACTACTTTCCTATTAATTAAGTACATTACTATTCCTAATAAACGCTCTATCTTCATAATTTATTCCTTTCTTAATTTAAATAAATATCTTCTTAGAACTCAAATATTTCTTTATAAAGAAATATTTCTTATTCTATATATTCCATATAATAAAATTCACATTCTAAATTATTAAAAGTATCCTTCATATATTTTTCTTTAATTCGAAATCCAATGTTTTTATAACAATTAATAGCTCTTTTATTGAAACTTCTTACTTCAAGTGCTATTGTACTATTAGGAAATCTTCTTTTGCACTCTTCAATTAATAGCTTCATAATATTTTTACCATGGCCTTTTCCACATAAAGATGGTTTTACTCCAATTCCTATATAAGCTTTATCTTCATTTAAACTTATTCTTCCATAAGAAACCAATTCATTATTTAAAAGTACTGCTATAAATTCTGACTTTCTTTTCTCTTCCAATGATAAATCCCATCCATTCTTTACTACAATGTCCCAATCAGAAAAATTATATGTCGAATATTCTCCTTCATATCTCCAACTACAAATTTTTTTAGCATAATCTTCTGATAACTCCATTAGAATATAATCTCCCACAGATACCCCTCCCTATATTAAAATCTTTTAATCTGAAAAATTTAACTCATAATTTCTTAAAACAATCTATATTCTAATTGACAGTCATAAGGTTCTTTATCAACTAATGATTCATTGTATTCTACTGCTTCTACACACCCCATCGATTTATAAAAAGATTGTGTTTCTTGTGATGAATGTGCAGAAATATATAACTTTTTTGCACTCATTTCTTTTGCTTTTTCACAAACAAGAGCAAATAATTTTTTCCCTATTCCTTTTCCACGTTTGTCATAAGATGTATGAATACTTGAAAGTTGTAGATATTCTTTTTTAGAACCAAAAAATTGTTTTTCTAAAGAAGCAAATCCTACAAGTTTTTTATTTTCAAATGCTCCATATACTGTACCACCAGTTTCTATAGTGTTTTTTAAACATTCTACAAGATATTTATACTCTTCAGAACCCCACTTTTCAATGAACATAATATCCTTTAATACCCACTCTTCATTTTCTTTGCGCCAACATTTTTTAACCTCTTGATAACGGTTAAAGTTTGAAAATAATGATAATTCTATTTCATTTTTGATTAATTCTTTATAAATAACTGCATTCAATATTAAATCCTCCAATTATAATTTTTATACTACATATATTTATAATTTTGAAATTTTCAAATCTATCCACAAACCCCTAGCAATAAAACTAAATGAACTACATTTTTTTACCTTTCTATTCGATTATAATTATCTAATCTTTTCAATACTTTTAAAGTTAAAACTCCCTTCCATTCATTATAAGCTGGTTTTAAACTTTCTTGATAAAAACCATCTCCCCAAGGAGGATTTATCAAGCCATCACCACTGTTTTCTATTAACTGTATATAATAATCAAGATTTTCATCTATTTTATAACTTTTTACTTCAAATGTTTCTTTTTCAGGACTTGGAACAAAATCCAGTGGAAGAGGAACATACTCTCCCCATTTTTTACGGTCATATTCTATAACTTGAGAAATACCATAAACAATTCTTTTCTTTAATTTCATTTTTAATTCATCTGGTAACACTTCAAATAATTTTACATAACAAAACAGCTCATTCTCAGACTCAAACTCTATTTTATTCTCAATATACTGAATTGCATATTCAATTAAATAATTTATATCTATCTCATTGATATATTTTCTATACTTATATAAATATGCTAATATTTCAGCAGAAGGATTTCCCTAATTTTTATCTATTATGGTCATGTCTTTTTCTTCATCATAATGCCACCATGGAGCATGAGGATAATTATTAACTTCTTTGGTTAAAGCATACCATCCATTTCTTTTTTCATTAAATGTAGATTCTAAATATTTAAAAGCCGATTTTATAATATCTTTTGTGTCTTTTGTTTCTTCTATTTCAGATAAAAATCTTATACCTATTGAAGTTGCCATAGGTGATGAATTAGGGTATCTAAAATCTGATTCCATAGCTTTTCCAAATCCACCATCATCATTTTGATATTTTTTTAATTCTTCTACTACGTTTTCACAATTTCCTTCTTGAAAATAATACTCATATAAATATTTTTCTAAATCTCTTGCTTTATTTTTTAATGAATGACTAGCTTTAAGAAAAGACTCATTTGATAATTTAAACACATAATCACTCCTAACTTTACTAAATGTCGCATAACTTCCTAATCTACTAATGATATTTTCAATTTGTTCTTCTTCTCTTCCATTCTGTATCATTCTCTTTTTAAGTTCTTCAGGAGAACAAGTCAACCAATCTTATATCCAAAACTACATACTCATTTTAATTCTCTCTACTTCTTTAGGATATTTTTTTAATAGTCTATTCTTCTTTAGGTTACTCTTCACTATCCAAATAATATCTTTATCATCTTCTTTTACAATATGATTTATATATTTAAACCCTTCCTTAGGTATTTGCTCAACTACGACGCTTAATGTATATCCCAGGGCTTGTCTTAATTTTTTATAACTGTCTAACTTACGATCTTCAATATCTAAAATTTGTTTCAATATTTCTTTATGAATTTCTAAAGCTTTCTTAGCAACTTCCTTATTTTTTACTATATCAGGCTCAGCCAATCCAGCAACTACAGCTCTCCAAATATAGTAATCCTTTTTTTTAATCCATTCTTCTAATTCATTTATAATCTTTTTAGCATCATTTAATAATACCCTTTGAATACCCATAGCAACTGCTTCTCGTATACGCCACTTTATATCTTTTGCTGCATTTTTTAAAATTAACAATCCTTCTGAAAAATAAGAAGAACAAACTGAAGATATTGATCCAATACCAACTAAACCGCAAAAAGAAATAAACTCCTCTGGATCATTTTCTTCAATTTCTTTATGCCTTATTTCAGTCATATTTTTACAAAGATCCCAAATGTTTTTCGTATTTATGTTATATATTTCAATAACAGTATCACCAAAGGCATCTGCTAATTCTAAATTTGCTCGCCTTCCCGGAAGATTACTATTAGATATTAAGTAATCAATTATATTCTTTCTATTACTAGTTATAAAAAAATCATCAAATAATGTCATTAAATCTTCTTTATGTTTTTCTTTTTTTCCCATATTCAATACCTCATTTCTTTTTCAAAATTAATCTGATTTCACATAATATCCAAAGTATTTGATATATCCATAAATCGAACCTTTAAAAATATCTTTGACCTATAAAAAAGAGTAATATTATCTTGAAATTATGTCCTAGTTTACTTTTACGTAAATACTATATTCATGATGTTATAAATATTATTCAAAATTCCATAACTTTTTTAATAAATTCTAGCTTAGTGATTTTGATGCAAATGAAATTATATTCATTTTTATACCATAATATATTTTCTTAAGATATTTAAAGCAATCTTTAAAAATATATTATATATACCTTTCCTAATATTTCCTTTCTTATTTCTATAAACTTTTTTCATTTCCTTTATTTTTATAAAAAATTCTGAATGTTTAAATATAATATAAATCCATCCACTTAACCTTTGTAAACCTCAATAAATGGCTTATACTTTTCAAATGCTTCGAAAAGATGTTCACAAGTAAAGTCAGGCCAAAGAACGCTTGTAGTATAAATTTGTGTTTTTGATAATTGCCAAAGTAAAAAATTACTAATTCTTACTTCTCCACTTGATCTAATTAAAAAGTCTGGATCCCTTTGTCCAGCAGTATAAAGATAATTATTAAATGTAATTTCATTTATATCATCCATTCTTAACTTATTCATTTGTACATCTCTGACTATCGAATGTGTTGCATTAACAATTTCAGCCTTTCCACTATAATTTAGAACAATATTTACTATCATCTTATTATTATATTTTGTTTTTTCTTCAGTAATTTCAATCTCATCAATTAATTCGGTCGGTAAACCAGATTTTATTCCTAGATGACGAAAACATATACCTTTTCTATATATTTCTTCTCGCCAATCACGTATAAATTTAATAAACAAATTCATCAAATAATCAACTTCTGCCTTGTCACGTTTCCAATTTTCTATTGAAAAAACATACCAGGTAAGAATTTTAACTCCTGAATTAGCACAAGCTTCTGTTATAGTTTTTATGGCTCTTGCCCCAACTTTATGACCAATACTACGTGGTAATCCTCTCCTAGTAGCCCATCGACCATTACCATCAGTAATTATAGCTAAATGCTCAGGAATATTTTCTAATTGAGTTTTTATTAGTTTCATGTTTAATACCCTCCATAAAACAAGCTATTATATAATACTTATACTTTTGTTCGCAGATAACATATATATTATTATTTAAATTTTTCTATTGATTTTTTTGCAAATTCTATACCCTTATTTGTTATTTTTCCTATCTCATTTTCATTTTTTCCTTCTGTCTATAACCTATATGATAAATATTCTAATGATTCTCCAACTTCAATAATATTCTTACTAGGATCATAAATTCTTAAGACCCTTTGTCTCCATGGTTGCTCTCTCATCTCATGAATAAATTCTACTTTTTCCTTCTTCAATTTGCTTTGAAGTTCCTCAAGATCATCATATTCAAAATAAAGTTCTGAATTACAGGAAGGCTTATAAAGTAATAGAATAGGTAGCATACTCTTTTTCAAAGTGATAACCTAATTTTTCTGCCAAAGCTACAGATTCTCTATTTGCCGCATCCCAGCTTGGATAAAGTCCTCTATTCAAACATTCAAGTATTAGTTTAGAGGCACAAGCAAGTGCTAGTCCTTTTCTACGATATTCCTCTCTTGTATCAATTTCAATTTCTATACCTTCATTATATACCGTATAAGAGGAAGCACCACTAACAATCTTGTCATTATGATATACTACAAAACCAAGTCCATATTTTTCAAAATAATTATAGCTCGGAAATTGAGAACATAAATCCTTTGACCATTCTTCTGTCTTAACTTTATTGTAGATTTCTCTATCTATCTTTCTTAAGCTATATTCTAAAGGAAGCTTTTCAATATATGAACATAATTTCTCTATATTAAATACATCAGGTTCCTTTTTGATAGCATAACGCATAAATCTTTCATAATTATTTTTATATTCCTTTTTAATAAGATTAGCCCACTTATCGTTCTCTGGTATCATGAAAATATACTGTGCAGAAAAATATTCCGGAATGTTTTTTACCAATTCAATATTAGGAACGCCTGCAAAAAAACAGAAATCTCCTATAATGATTTGCACTGATCTGGGGTCCCGAATATCATCAGTCCAAGCATTTCCCATATACCCCTGTAAACATGACCATAAAAGTGTATCATTCCAACCATCAAAAAACTTAATTATTCTAAACATATCCTCTTTTTTTAAACAATACATCTCAATACCTCCACATTCATAAATAATCCTTGCTAATTAAAAGATAATTAATCTATATCAAAATCATTTCACTGCTTAATTTATGCAATTCATATGTAAACATTTATCTATTTATATACCTTATCATCTAATATTAAATTCATGAATTTATGTACAACGTAATGGAACCACAATTCCACTGTTAGATGAAATATAACAATATTTTTTATCATTAATTTCTTCTTTGAAAACAAAAGCCTCTTCTAAATAAATATCATATACATTTACTAATGTAATTACGTAATAAAGAATATCTCCTTGACGTTATAGTCCTTTATCAACTATTATTTTTTCGAACTTTTTCGCTGATAGTATTTCCCTAGTAGGATATATATTTCATATAATAAATTGAAATGTATAATCACATACTTTATGAAAACCCATATCTTCATAAATATGCTTTGCTACTTCATTACTTAATGCTACCTGTATTATTGGTATCTTATTTTTTTCTAGTGCCTGCTTTAACATTAACTGCATGAGCATCTTTCCATACCCTTTTCCTCTATATTCCTCATCAATGTATACAGTAGTAATGTCAATATATTTACGACTTTCTCCAAAAAATCTAGCCATTCCTTTAATCTTGTCATCTATTTCAAGTAAATATATACCATTCTCCATGTCTTCATGAATCTTTTCATTACTTGTAATTCTTTGTATTTCTTCTTTAGTCTCTGCTCCAAAAAAGCCTATAAAATATTTCTTTATTTTTTTAATATCGCGATTATTTCTTATAGCTTTTCTTAATTTAATAGCTTTTTTTAAATTTAAGCTATCATATCTATCAACATTAAATTGGTAATATGTATTTAAATCTAGTTCCTTATCTATATCTAATCTAGTCATGATATGTTCTACTTCTTCTGCTATACCAGCTAGTAAAATATCACTATAATTAAGCTCTTGAATCAATTTTGCTATCTTGTCTAATCCATCTATAGAAGTAGAATAAAAACTCGTAAAATGAGAATTTCCATCATATTTAATATGAACTACCTCTGTAATTTCATTCTCATCTGTTCCAATATACACTTCTCCAATACTATCTTTTTGCTTTTCGAAGTAATGAATCAAAAATACATTCATAATTTCATCTAAATAAAGAAAGTTTAATATCTCTTGAACTTCTTTATCTGTAATATCTACTAACCTATTCATTTAATTAATACCTGCCTTCTTATTTTTTATTGCCCTTTCACTTTTTTTATTTTACTCTCAAAGCTCTACTTACAAATTTGTAGGCTCATTTCTGATAACGTTCCGAAAGTTTAATAAGTTCATAAATTCTAGGATGACTGACCTTAACGAAGGAATTTGGGTACAGCCACAGTGGAACTGTAGATGCTATTTTATGTGACATTTTTTTACTTCTCCGCCTCCAACAAGCCATTAATTAATTCAATTGATTTAATTGCCTTTTTCTCAACTTCTTCTATAGAACTTATCTTATATAAATATTCTAATTTCTCTACAACATCGATAGGGAGATCTCGTGTTATATGTTTAAGATTATAATTCTTTTTTGTAGGTTCATATTTTATTCTATATAACTCTAGTAATGAACTCAAAATATAATTATGATAGTAATTAAAAGCCTCTAAATAATTATTTCTCTTAACTTCCTTTTCAACCAATAATATATAATATCTTGATAATGATTTAATTTCATTAATACGCTTATGTACATTGTTTTTAAATTCATCCTTGTTTAAATGTCTGTATTGTATAACATTATTCTTATCAAAAATAACCTTCACTTTTTCATCTTTGTTTTCTATTGTAAATTTAATTTCCCTACTATGACTTTGCACACATAAATCAATAATTAGGAATTCAGATGTACCTTTTAAATGAATAAACATTTGCCTTATCTTAGAATGACCATGCTCCTTTTCATGAAAAAAATCAATCAAGGAGATATTAGATAGGACTTTCTTTATCTTCTCTATAATTTTATCTTCATAATCATCTTCAACATCAATCCATAAATCTAAATCTGAATATTTATCTGTTGTACCAATTGCATCAGACCCTTCGAGCCAAAATGCATAAACATTATCATTATTAATAAAACTGTTTCTTAAAGTATTTATTATGTTTTCTCTATTCTGCATACATTTAATTCCTCTCTTTTTTTAATATCACATAACATCCTGGGCATTTCCGATTAACTGCAAAAGACGTGACAAATAGCATGTCCTTTAGGCAACGGTCGTAATACGCTTACTTTTTCCTCCCAATATCAGCAAAAATAACCTGTTATACGAAGTTTACCCCTTCGTTAATGAAAATTTATTTAATAAATTAACTTTATAAAAACGAATACTTTACTTAACATATTCAATGTACTTTTTCATAAATTGATATATATGATTGACCAAATTTTTCTGTGATTCTTTCTTTTCTTCCACTGTCAATTCTGCAATATATTTACCTGTTGCTAGATCTAAATGTTCTTACTTCAAGTACTATTGTATTATTAGGAAATCTTCTTTTGCATTCTTCAATTAATAACTTCATAATATTTTTACTATAATCTTTTCCACATAAATATGATTTTAGCCTTATTTATCTTTTTTATTAATTGACTCTATTCGCTTTAATTTTTCACTATTCATTCCTTCTGTTTTCAAAAGTTCTGTAATTAAATCCGTCTTTCCATCAATATATAATTCAATATCGTCTGAAAATTTATCTGCTAATTCTCTCTTTAATACACTATATAACTCCACAGATTTTTTATTATTTCTCAAATGTTTACGTAACAATAAGTGATTTTGAAGATTTTCGTTACCTTCTAAGCATACATACAAATGATGTTCCATCCACTTAATATAAGAATTGTCTTCATCATATTTCAACACTTCTCTTCCCTCAACCCCAAGATTGCCTATGTGTTTATATCCCACGGTAGTTAATAATTCTATTGCCCGTAAACTGTCTTCAACATTTCCTACAATAATATCAATATCTAATATAGGTTTTGCCCATAATCCCTCAACAGATGTACTTCCAACATGCTCTACCTTCATTTCAATACTACTCAATAATTCTTCATAAAATGATTTTGCTTTCTCAAATTCTATTTTCCACTTTGGATTATACTTTTCTACTACAACTTTTTGCATAATAACCTCCATATAATATAAATAATGTGCTAAAACCTTCCAGTTTACTCACCAAGAATAATATTCATTTTGTCTATACTATAGCCCTTTTTCGACAATAATTTTATTGAATTTTTTATCCGATAGTATTTCGTTTGTTACAAATTCACCATTATAAAACAAACTATAAGAAGTGAACGGAACCGGTGCATTTTGTGCTTGTTTCTTATTTTCAAATCGTATACTCTTAAACTTGATTTCTTTTCCCTTCGCCACACTCTCAATTAGCGGAACATATTTTGCAGTAAATGGACATTGATTGGAATAAAATAAAACAAATCCTTTGTCATCAATTGAAGCATTTTTAACACATTTCTTAAAACAAGGTTTTGTAGCATTTTTGTCAAATGGTAAATACATTAGTTCATAATATGGATCTACTGTGTCTGCTAATTCAAAACCTTTATAACGTAAATATTTGGGATCAGATAAGAATGGTATTTTCTTTTTTGATGACAATATCACAAGCCATTTTTGTTTTTTTCTTTACTATCTTTGATACATTCCTTCAATAGCACATTTGAGTTGCCCTGCCCTTTAAAACGTCCAGAAACCCAAAAACAGTCTATGAACATATATTCCTCCGCCTCAATAGGACACCATGCTTCCTCGGCGGGAATATATTCAATAAAGCACTTACCACGGACATCTCCTTTTTTGAAAATAAGTCCATCTTTAAATCTTTCAGCAAGCCATGACTTTTTTGCTATCACTTGACAGTCTTTGTTATTTGAAATAGCACAACAAATATGCTCTTGTTCCAAATTTTCTTTTGTAACTGTAATTATATCCATTATCTTTCCTCTCCCATCTAATGTGAATTACCTTTACTTTTCAAAGTTTATATTTATTCAATATCTTGCTTTTCAAAATCAACCCTAAAGAATAACTCCAATATCGCCACTTTTTATAACATCCTGAAAGTTTACGAAGTTCTGATCGTACGATAAAATAACAATATTTCTTTAATCAAAAAATTCTATGTTTTTTCTATAATTCTTATAATACTTAATTCTATCAATTCTATTTTTAGTGTGAAACTCAAATAAGTGACCATCAGGATCTCTAAAATATATTGATAATCCTTCTTCTTCATTTCTTGGTCTTCCTTCTTTAATGTCAACATTTAATTATTTTAGATTATCTAATATCTCCTTGTAGTCTTTTTCATATATTGAAAAGCTAATATGAGTATAAGAATTATACATTTCATTTCTAGGTATATTTTCTTCTTTATTTAATGCAAGCCATAACCTATTCAAATCAAAATATGCAAGTCTATCATCTTTAACTAATATATTTGCATCAAATACGTTTTTATAAAATTCAATAGACTTTTCTAAAATAATTTCCTTCAAACTCTATAGCTTTATGAATCAATCCTTCTTTTATGTAATTATTTTTTATTGCAACTTTTTCACTTGTTTTATTATTAGGATCTATTCTAATTTCAAGTCTTACTAGGTTTAATTGATTAAAAGCTATTTTTTCTAATTCCCATACTGTCTGAGTAGCTATTCCATGTCCAGAATAATTTTCATCAACAAAATAACCAATTTCACCAATATGATTGTATTCTTGATATATAGTAATTGCACACCCACCAACAATTTCATTATTCAAGATTATAGCATAATTATATTCTAAATTATTTTGTCTTTTATATTCCCTTCTTTTAATCCATTCTTTTTCCATTTCAATACTATCAGGAATAGTTGCATAATAATATGTAGAATTCATATTATTTAGTATTTTATAAAATTTTTTTGCATCTTTGGGCTTTGGATACCTAAGTTTTACCATTCTATCACTCCAATCTATTTTAAAAATTTATTATAAAAGATAAGCTAGGTACTATCTCATTTAATGTTCCAAGTTTTCACGACGTTCGTCAGTTCCTATGAAGTCTAGCCCTAGATGTTGATACTAGATGATAAAATTTAATGACATTATCTGTAAAACAGTAGAATTCTTTATCAAAGTATCAACTTCCTCATCTATTGCAGCAATTATTTCCATCATTATTTACACTTCCAATACAATAATCTTTTAGAAGCTATCATCGTCCTATACAATATCAGCAAAACTTAATACCTAATTAATTATGTCATCGTCACCATAGAGCCGATGGTTACCCATCGCCCCTGGCACAGATCCCAGCTTGCGGATTTCCC
>NZ_WSFU01000086.1 GCF_016820635.1 Anaeromonas gelatinilytica
ACCTTTCCATACAAGGACTTTCACCTTGCCAGTAATGCCAAGCTTTGCTTGGCGCACTAACGTCTCGTATTTCCGACGTCTCTGAACCGGACCCTCGGAGCCCTTCTCCCTTGCGATGCTCGCACCCGATGAAGAAATGTACGTAGCGAACGGAAATATTTTGTTATATGATGGTTTGAGCAACTCTTCGAAGTCAAATTAGCAACTATTTTTATTCAAACAATAAGCTTATTACCGCTTCTTTTTCCTCAGAAATTACAGTTCCTCCTGGTGACAAGTGAAGTAATATCTCTTCTTTTTTCCACAATCCTCCGATTGGTTTAATAATTCGGTTAGCACATTTTTTTAATATCTCAAATTGCTCACTTAAATTATCTGTAATGTACATTTGATTTATCAATTCATACAATTCATAATCAGAATCTTTAATGTAGTTTAAATGTACTTTGGACTTGCCTACCTCTAAATTATTTATTCTCGCATAGCATTGCAAGTACCAATCAAATGAAGAAAATATGAAAAATCTGGAATAAAGTTTGTCCTTATAAAGTCGATGTTCTAACTTATCTAATATATGTTGGAATGTAAATCTAAATAAATGTTTTTCAAATTCAGATAATTCTTCAGGCAATTTCCATTTGGAATTAATTCTTTCTAAAATATTCTTAGTAATACCATCCCTATCAAAAAGTATTTTACAATTTAAATGGACCAAGAAAAAAGGATCTCTTGGGCTATCTGTTAAAAAGTCTTCTACAGATAATATCATGCAATCTGTAGGTATTCCTGCAACATGAAAATGCACCCCAGTAAAGTTTTTAGATATTGATTTATTAAGAATAACCGTTAAGTCATAATCTCCTCCAACTTCCATGTTAGAAAATGTTCTTCCTCCATATTCAACAATCCCCACAACTTGCTCTTTCCTTTTCAAATGGTCGATTAGACTTATTATATCAGTAAAAGAATTTTTAATATCCATCATTTTTTCCTCCATCTTAATAGTAAACTATCTTATTAAATAATTGGATAAAGTATTTCTACAAAACATTGTTCATAGTTGCTCGAACTTTGATATAACTATTGCATTTACGAACCATAATTCGTCTTTTATCCCAATATGGGAGGATTTGCGAACTATGGTTCGTGAATATTTACTTATGTATGCATGCTTATTTCATTAATTTATCTAAAATCAATTCCACATTCTGTTGAAAAGTTACCTTCTTTTTCTCCCAAAAGCAGCCAATTTTATAATCTTTATACCATAACATATTTTCTTAAGATATTTAAAACAATCTTAAAAAGTATAGTACATCTATCTTTCCTTCTTATTTCTACAAACTTTTTCCATTTCCTTTATTTTTTATAAAAAATTCAGAAAGCTTAAATTTAATATAAATCTATTCATTTATTTATCTAATAAAAGCTAACCTCCTTAGATTAGCTTTTATTATTAAAATATTAAGTGTAATATTGGTACTGCTATTAATATAGTTAATATAATTCTTTCCATCCATATTATAATAAAATCTTTAAAATTTAATGGTATCTCTGTTGCCATTATACATGGTATTGAGGCTGAAAAGAATAGTACTTCTGATACACTTACAATACCTATAAAAAACTTTGTAATTATATCAGCTTCTGTCACTAACATTGCTGGTAAAAACATTTCAGCTATACTCAAAGCACTAGCTTTAGCTGCTAATAATGGCTCTGGTAATCTAGTTAATAAAGTAAATGGATAGAATATATAGCCTACAATATCAAATAATGGCGTATATTCTGCTAAAACTAATCCTAATACTCCTACAGACATAAGAGTTGGTCCAATTGATAATGCTAACTTTACACCTGCCTTTAAATTGATAATAATACTTTCTAATAATGTAGGTGCATTATCAAAAACCTTCATTCCCTCTTCATAAGCAATTTTAAATCTATTTCCTGTGACTACTTTTTCAACATCTCCCTTTTGTCCTTTATAATATGAATCAGTTTTTTTACTTAATGGATAAATTCTTGTCGTTATAGCAGTTACTATAAATGTTATTACTAATGTAAGCCAAAAATATAGTAACCAATTATCCATAAGCCCTAATGTATTTGCTACTATAACCATAAATGTTGCTGATACCGTTGAAAATCCTGTAGCTATAATTGCTGCTTCCTTGCCAGTATATTTTCCTTCTGTATAAACTTTATTGGTAATTAAGAGTCCTAATGAATAACTTCCTACAAAAGATGCCACTGCATCTATTGAAGATCTGCCTGGTGTCTTCCAGACTGGTCTCATAATAACTTGCATGAAAACCCCTATAAATTCCATCAGTCCATAGTTAACTAAGAATGCTAAAAATATCGATCCAATTGGAACTATAGTGGTTACTGGTATAACTATCTTTTCATAAACAAATGGAATTACATCTGGCTTAAGTAACTGTTTAGGTCCCATATTAAAAATTGCCATAAATATAAATACAATACCTGCTAATTTCAAAATTGAAAATATTGTTGTAGCTCTGTCTTTATTCCATGTTTTATTGATAAATGGAAGTATACCACCTATAGTTACTATTAATCCAGCATAAACTGGACCAAAATACGGAATAGATTTTATATAATTAACAATGTGATCTAATGGTATAGAGTTATTTCCCTTTATTGTAATAGTTGTAAAAAACATAAAGATCCCAATTAATGCATATAAAATGAATTTAAATACTTTTATAACACTCCTTCCACTTTTATTAGTATCATTTATTTTTTTCATAGAATCACCTCTCTTATATTGTTTATAACCTTTTGAACATCTTATAATCTATACCGAATTGGAATTTTGAATTTTCTGTATATTTTATTTAAAATTTAGCATATTATATACCCATATTCTTTGAAAAAAATCAGATATTTTAATGATTAATTCTTTACTCATAAATATTCACTTTTTTAATAACTATCGAAATTTATTAGTAATAACAATTACAGTTTGTTTGTTATATAAATGGTGTATCGTTTAATTTACTATAGGCTTTATTTTTCAAAGCTTGGATTCTCCATGAAATACTTCCCATAAAAGTATATAGCCATTTACTAGGTAAAAGTGGCTTTGCCATATATTCAATAGCCTTTTCAGAAATTTTTTCGTCTTTAATTATAGACTCACTTACTAAATCTAATGATTTTTTTACATTAGTAACCATACCTCCTAATTTATCTAAAGATTTTCCGCTAATAGCTCCTCCCATACCTAAAGATAATCCTCCAATCCACTGCATTCCTGTTTCCAAGGCAAACTGTTCACAAGTAGCAAGAGCATATCTATTGTGACTTGCTTCTGGAAAACCACAATTAACTATAGCAATTAACTTCTGTGTTCTTTCCTGCTGTTTCTCAGATATATTTTCTGCAATTAACTCAAAAGTTCTTATTACAGGAGCCGGAAGGGTATCAACATAAAGAGGAAAAGCAAGTAATATTAAATCCACATTTTCAATCTTATCAAGCAATTGTTCTCTTTTACTTTGTGATTTTAATTGTGAATGTATATGTAATACTTCTGTTTTAAAATTTTGCTCTTCAAGCTTTTTTAAAATATAATTACCTAGTACTGATGATGTACTATATACACCTCTAGGACTACCTATTAATAAAATTACTTTTCTTGTATTATTCATTTTTATCACTCACTCTATTTAAAAGATTATTTATTCCTTGTTGTATGTGATCTATATCTTTATTTTTGACAAAAACCTCACTTGCATAGTTTGGAGAATGTAAATTAATACTATTTCTTTTAATTAAATCATTAAACAATTCTACTTGTTCCTTCTCAAATTCTGACATTACTCCTATTCCTAAAATTGAAGGATACTCTTTATAACGTGGTTTATGATGTATCTCTCCATCAACTTTTATAAAGAAAGGGGAAATTAAAGGAATCATTCTATCAAGTGCTTTCTTAAGCTGATATGAATAACCTCCAAAAACTACTGGAGTTAAATAAATTATTAAATCTGAATTTATAAACATAGTTGCTATCTTATGAGCATAATCATCTATAACACAAATACCGGGTTTTTTTATCCAACACCCAAAACAACCTATACAATCAGCAATTTTTTCCTCATACAATATAACAGTATTAACTTCATAATCTCTATTTTCAAGTTCTTTTATAATAATTTTTGAATATTTATTTAAAGAAGCTTTATTATCTTTTTCTCCATTAAGTATCAAAGCTTTCATAGTTTCCTCCCTCTATTATGATAAACTAAAAATTCATAACTATCTCTTTCTTCACCTGTGCATAGCTGTATTTAAGTCAGAGAGTCTATTTGTTAATGTAAATAGAAGCATTTTATTCAGGGTGTGAGGTTCACAATAAAACATATCCTATTATATCCTTATTAATGGTTGCAACTAAACATAACTCAGGAATAAGTCCAGAATCACTCCTTACCTTATCAGCAAATTCCCATTCATTGAAATATTTATTCTTACCTGGTCTATCAAAAGCCTTTTTTACAACACCTTTTATTTCATTTATAAGTAATATTACAGGATTATTATTATGAAGAAAGCCTAAAACTTCGGTAAACATATTACTTATAATTCCTTGCTTCTGATATTTTAGGTATTACTCCAGTTCCACAATCATATACAGTAATTTTACCTTTAATCATATTTCACTAAATTAAAGTGTCTACAAATTATTACCCATTTTTTTTGCTTTACTTAAAATCTTTTTGGAAATGTTAGGATTTTTTTTAGTTCCTGGTTTCACAATTTTACCTATTACTTTATATCCACCATAATGTAAAACTTCTTTTACGGCTCTAACTGCTCCTCGACTTTCAGATGCAATAAAATTAAATGGCCAAGGTGTCGTGCAAGAAACAACAATCACCGCCCTTTTCCCTTTTTGCTTTGCTATCGGCATACCATTTGGTTTTTCTCCCATAAAAACTGGAACATTACGCTCAAAGAGAACTTTTAATTGTGAAGTCATATTCCCCCAATAAGTTGGAGTTCCTATGACTAAAGCATCTACTTCTTTTATCTTTTTACCAATAATATGTGCATCGTCTTTAGGTAGTACACATTCTCCATCTGGTCTACATTTCATACATGCAATACAAGGTTCCATCTGCAAACTATATATATCAACCCATTCTATTTCATTGTTTTTTTCTCTTACACCTTCTGTTATCTTTTTTAATAATGTGGAAATTGTTCCACTTTTACGAGGACTACCATTTAATATAAGAACTTTACTCATAGAATCTCACCTTCCCCATATCTTAGAATTAAACCCAAAGATAATACCCCCTATTTGATATTGGGGTATTACCTAACATTTTCATATTGCCGACGTTCGCTCTGACCCACAACTTCATTTCTAAAAAAAATGAGTGTGCAAAATGGCCGGCAATATAATGTTAAGTATGTTACACATGGAAAATATCACTAACTATCTTTTAGTCTCGAAAGGTATCTTTAAACCATCCTTTATGACCACAATTAGAACACTTTAAATATTTACTATTTATAGTCCCATTTGGTGAAATAAGGTCTTTCAAAAAACTAATCGAAAATTTTTCATGACAATTTGGACATACATATGCATTGACTTCAGAATGATAATAAATTAATCCTATCAATAATATTAAGGATATTCCAAGCATAATAATTTTAATAATACCACCCATTGAAAATGCAACTTTAAATCCTACTATTAATAATAAGGCATAGCAACCTAAGAAAATATACGTCATTATATCAGTCTTTTTATGATGATTTTTCTTCACTAATAAGTCATCCATTTCTTCAATACTCTCGACATTTACTTTTCCTGTTTCTTTAATTTGTTCTAAAATGGCATTTAATCGTTCTTTAGTTTGTTGCAATGCCTGAATATCTTCATGAATTTTTTCTTGTTGATTTAGTATGGTATCATATAATAAATCATACGTGTTTTCAGAACCTGCCAATGTTTTTATTTCATTTAAAGTAAATCCCAGTGCTTTGTAAAGACAAATACAACGAAATCTATTCAAGTCATCTTCTGAATAAATTCTTCTTCCCCCCTCACTTAATTCGGATGGTTTAATAATGCCTTTCTTATCATAATATTGGACTGTTCGAGTACTTACATTACATAATTTTGCAAGTTCTCCTGTTGAAAATGTCTTTTTCATATTTAATCACCTCAACTCTATAATAAAGCATTACCTTACGTAATAAGCAATACCTTACGTAACGTGATTTTATTAAAAAAGTATTATATACAACGATTTTAAAATAGTATATAATATCACCCAACTTTTACGTATCCCAAACATTTTCCAAGTAGTTCATGAACTTGGAAAATATGTAGTTAAAATTATATGTTATAATTTCTTATTCATTACAAGATTAAATATGAATGAAGTTGTCCTATTAAAACTCTCTTTTTTTCTTGCTTCTTTATTATTAGTTGCACTTCAATAGCCAATTACATTTATTTCCATGTTTTCACTAAATAATTCTATATAACAATATATATTATTTAGCCTTCATTCTATTTGACACCCTTCACAATAATATATACTTCCACCCATATAAGCTTTTTTTATGATATTTCCTCCACAAGCCATACATGGCTCTTTTAAAGTTTTTCTACTTAATTTAGTGACATAACCACCTGAGCATCCAAACAAATCCTTTTCTGTATCTCTACCACCATTTATGACCATTTCACGCAATGTAAATTTAATAGCATGATATAGCCTTTCTATCTCTTCATCAGATAATGTTATTACTTTTCTTTTGGGATGAACTTTAGCATTAAATAAAATATCTTGCAATACTCCATTACCAAGTCCAGGTATACGCTGCTCAGTTGCTAAAACAGCCTTCACACTTTTTTTCTGCAAGCTTTCATCTAATATAATATTCTTATAATATTTAAAATCAAATTCCTCCGATAGTGGTGATGGTTTTTCCTTAGCTAATTGATAATAAATGTTATCAAATTCTTCACCTTCAAAACACCATATGCCACCATACATTTGGATAGTCGCAACAAGTACTGACTTGTCATCAAACTGTATGAGTAATTGATGTCTTTGTGGTAATTTTTCTCCTTTAATAAAATATCTCAAACTTATTCCTTCACCCAATAATAATTTTGTATCACCTAAAATAATTTCAATAAAGCCACCATATGCATGAGTTTTTTCAATGATCTTACTATTTAATTTAGAATTATAATCACGATGATCTCCAAAAAACCATGCAAACTTATGTGGTGTTTGATTTACAATAACATCTTCAATTCTTTTTCCATGTAATGTTTCAATAATTTGATGTGATAATACAATTGCTTCTGGTATCTCAATCATACATTTTGCCCCCTATATTCGATTCCATTTCAGAAAATATTCCTAAAATAATACTATTAATCTTATCTAAACTCTTAGATACTCTTACCTTAAGCATATAATAAGAGATATAATATCTACATTTATTAGAATATTTCCTATTCAACCATCCCTGACACCACTTGTAATGATAAAATAGAATAATCCCAAATGTTCTTTCCTTCTTTTATAAATTTTAATCTTTGATTGGTTCTTTCAGTTATTAATTCTTTTAACTCAATTAGTTCATTATCTGACAATTTATCCCTTTTTAAACAAGTCGCAATGTTAATACCCTCAAACAACTGTTCCTTTTCTGACCGAACTATTGCCATTTTTTCATTAATTTTATTTCTTGAATCATCAATAACTATAGGAATAGCAATTGCATCAATTTGAATATTATTAAAGCCAAGTTCCTCAAGCAACCTAGGTAATCCTACAGGATCTGGCCAATACTTCCCAACACTATATTCATTATTAATTTCATCACTTTCTTTAAATAACTTATCGAAAAGTTCTTCTTCACGTTTGCTTTGCTTAGGCACTAAATCAGGTTCAGTTCTTATGTATTTATCTGGTCTCATATACATTACAGAAACTCTCCCCTTCAGTTTACATACCCTCTTTTGTTCCAGCAAAAATTCTTTATTTGGTACATGTTCTATTACAGTATGTGATATACAAGCATCAACTGAATTATCTTCTAATGGAATACTTAATGCATCTCCTTCATAATAGCTTATATTATTTAAACTCATCTTAATGGCTTTTTCTCTAGCATATTTAATAAATTCCGTATCTCTATCTATTCCTATTATTTTAGATTTTTCCCCTAACCACTTTGATAGTTTTCTTGCAATTGTACCTGGACCACAACCGATATCAAGTATTGTCATTCCTTCTGTAAGCCCAAGTATATTTAAAAATAAATCTTTTCTATCATCTCTAAATCTCATTTCTCTACTTAAATCAAGGTTTATAATACCTTGTATATTTTTTGACCAAATATCATTTTCCATAAACTTCCTCCTATAGCATTAGTCTATTGTCATCACGGTAAACATATCGGTCGTTCGGCGTATAAATTTCTCACACCGAGTTCCTCAAGTATACTCGCTTCCGTAATCAGCTATACTTCTACCATAGCTTTCTTGCTATTCCTCTCAGTGAAGTTTGCTTTAGTTATCCAGCCCTACATGTCCAACTAAAGTTTCCTTTGAGAACTACATATACTTTTTGTATATTATATTTTTAGTTCTAAAAAATCTCCTTATAATAGCCAATTATATTTTTATATAATCTATTTCTCCAACTCTTAATTTATTAATTATTATACCTGTCTTTTAAATCAAAATAAGCATCTTGTGTCCGGGGATGAAGGACTTTTAAATTATTTCTATTGTTCCATAGATGCTCTATATATGAAAAAGCACTATGTCCTAAAGACTCTTCTAATCCATTTAAGATCCCATCTAAAATTTCTTTAGAGTCATTACTATCCCAAGAAAGTTTATCTGCTATAAATAAAATTAAATCCAATTTATCAGCATTGGCTTTTAATGTAGTATGACATTTAATTACATTAAGTATATCTACATCTTCTATTCCAAATATGTCATAAGCCATAACTGCTGAAAGTTTACCATGTAGAATTTCAGGAAAAATTCTTTCTTCATCCAAAACATCTATCCCCAGTTTTTCAGCTAGATTAATTTTTTTGTCCTCTGAAACTACTCTACCTATATCATGTAAATATCCTGCTATTCTTGCTAAATCCTTATCAATTCCAAACTTTTCTGCTAATTCTTCTGCTTTCATAGCAACCTTTAAGGAATGCTCTGCAATATCTTCATAATTATGATAAACTAGAAATTCATAACTATCTCTTTCTATTTCACCTGTCAATATAAAATTATCTGTCAAATCAGATAAATATATATTCAATAAAATTTCCTCCTTAAAAATATATACTTAATTTTTTAATGGGCTCAATCAAATTCCTACTGTCAAAAATATTAAGCCAATAGATGTTGGGAAGACAATGTTATATGAAGCCCATGCCGGACACTTTCCAATGTACTTTAACTAAAAAACGAGTTTTTCAAGTTCACTTAATAGTTTTTCCTTTAATACCATTAGTTCTTCTTCACTTGGTATAGCTGCTTCAGAATACATCTTATTTTTATCTGTCCACCATACTGGCCCTTTAACATCGCCATCTCCATCTCGCCTTGCAAATATATGCCAATGCAAATGTGCATCTCCATTACCAAGTAATTCATAATTGATTTTGTCAGGTTTAAAAGCATTATAAACTGCCTCTCCAACAATGCTCATCTCAAATAAAAATCTTCTCCGAAATTCTTCATCTAAGAAGTGAAGTTCGGTAATATGTTTCTTACAAAGAAATAAAGTATATCCTTTAAAGTATTGATGATCACCTATCACTACATATCCAGTATCCAACTCTTTCACAAAATACCGATTTGTACAGCTTTTTATCATTTCGATTCGTTCACAAATTAAACATTGACTCATATTCCTTTCCTCCTAGCATAACAATAATTTAGCTACTTTTTTAGACACAAGTTTCATATAACATACTTCATCATTCATTGGTTTTACCATTAAAGACATGAATTTTCTTTATTTCATATTTCTATATATTCTTCTAAAGGATAAAATCCCATTTTATAATAAAACATTCTTGTCCTATTATAAAACTCATAATTTGCTGATTCCCCTAATGTTTTAACCATAATAATTTTAAAATTTCTTTCATTTGCGTATTCCATTACTTTATTAATTAATTTTTCCCTATACTCATTCTATGATATTCTTTTAATATTCCTAATAAATATATTTCAATAGTATATTTATTAATTACATTTAAACTTACTATACCTATTGCTTTTTCTCCATTATAAACTACAAAGAATGGCTTAGTATCTAAATTATTTGGATATTCATTTCTTCATTCTTCATCAAACCATTCTGGTAAAAAGAATATTACTTGTTTAGTAATTTTTTTCTTCAATGTTTCATCATAAATTTCTTTAATTTCAATCATAAATTATTCATCTACATTTCTTTTGCATTCATTCGATACAGTCTGGACGTTTTGAGGCTTAGTAACGTCATCTTATCTCTCTGCCATCTCTTTCCAATATCTGCTAAATCTCTGTTATGTAAAGTGCTATTTTTTCTTGCATAAGTATAAATTATGTAAACTATATCCTATAAGTGATAGGTTGCTATCTGTTATAAGAAGTGACAACATCTTTTCGCCTATAGCACTTTTCATAATATAATATTGTGTATAAAAGATATGCTCATCTGAAGAATTCATTCAAGCTTTTTTAATCCTTCAATAAGTTCGTTATACGATTTTTGATTTTTACATCTACCATATGATAAATCTTTATTATCACCAAACTCAAGAAGAAAGCACTTTGTCAATTCTTCTACTGTTTGTTCTAATGATATAAAGAATTGAGTATATGCAAAATCATATGCATTTGTTCCTTCTTCAAAATTAGCAATAATTAGAGATTCTGTAACTTGGTCAAGTGGGTACATTTTCAAATGAAACAATTCATGAACAATTACTTCTTCAAGATTTTCCTGTTTTGGATTAGCTATGTTGAGAAGAAGAACTGCTTTTCTGTCATCACAATCAATCTTTAAATCTCCTGTTTTTCTCCAGTTAAAATCATCAACAAATTCAAGTCGAATGTCCCAATATGGAGATACACGCAGTTTTTTGCGCCAAAATTCAAATGATTGAAATATTTTATTTTTATCAACTTTCATGTAATTCACCTCTCTAAAATCCTTATTTCACATAATTCTAAAATTCAGTAACATATTAAATTTTTGTCAAACAAAAATTGAAAGAATAGCTCTGATATCATCATTTCTTATAACGTTCTTGCTATCACTACGATAGTCCACATGCTTTTTGTGAACTACCTGCAAATAGCATGTCTTATGACTTCCTTATTCTTAATCTTATTTATAAATAGCATTATTTCATTTTCACAAGGACCAATTATTCCTATTCTCATTCTCATATTTCTCTCTCCTCAAATAAATACCCTAGTTATATTTTTTCAGCTTCTATAAACTCCAACACACTTTCTACTTTTTCTTCTAGCTCAAATACTCCTTCTAATCTTAGAACCTTACAGGGTAATTCAGTTATCCACTTTTCATGTAATTCCTTACTTCTAATTGTCAAGTCTCCATCATCATATTGAGCTGCCCAATTAATAAATTCCTTATGTTGCTTATGCATAATGCCATCAATTTCAATTAATTCTCCATACCTTTGCTTTTCCCTGTCTTTCAATCTATTCATTCGTAATTCCTTCGGAAGCCAAAGATATATCACTAAGTCAAAATAGGGAATAAAAACGTCTCCCCAGCCACATAGTGATCCCGATAGAATCCAATCATTATGTCTTTTCAAATGAGAATTCAACAATGTCTTTCTTTCTTCTTTATCCCTTTTCTCTTGAAATGGTGGATTGGTAGGCTTCCAAAAATAATTATCTGTATCAAAATGCATATAACTTAATTTATTAGACAATACTTGGGCTAAAGTAGTTGTTCCTGAACCTGACGCTCCTAGAATATGAATTTTATTAATCATATAATGCCTCCTTAATATGCCATTTTCTCATTCAAGTATTCTGTCTTATAACGTTGGGAATTACCAACACGGTGAATTTTACATAACTCCTATGTTAACGAAATCATGTGACACACCAACTTCTTTGAATTAATTTCATGAATCATATTTTTATCAAAAAAACTTGTCAATTTCATTACTAACTTCTTTTCCTACCATAAAAGAATAATTATAATATTTCCATATTAAATCAATATCTTTAAAATCTTTTCCTTTAAACCACTTTAGATGATTAACTGAAGTAGTTGAACTCTATCTTATGGCTTCCCATTTGAAAATTAAAACTAATAATAACTACTCTTCAGTATATTATTCTTTTAACATAGACCATTGGGTTATACCAGTTTCAGGAATTATACCCTCAAAAACAACTTTAAAGCCATACTTTTTATAAATTGCTACATTTTCAAATTTATGTGTTTCCAGGTAGCAAGACTCATCACTCTTTTCAGTTAAATCCACGATAGATTTTAATAGCTTACCTCCATGACCCTGCCCCTGCTCACTAGGATCAACACCAATTAACATTATATATTGATGAGGTTCATTAATAGCATCCTGATGTATCCTTGTATAAAACTCATTGAATTGACCAAATCTGTTTCCAACATTACCTCCTAACTTTAACAACGACAACCCTCCAGATCTTAATATTCTAATCAAATTAAACTTATAATTATCATGGTATAAAAAAAGTAATATTCCTTCAATATTAGATGAACTGGCATAAGCCTTCCCATAAATCATAGTATACCTTATAATAAATTTAAAAACAGTTCTTAAATTATCTTCATTATATTTTTTCCCTAAAAAATATCTAAAAATAGGGTAATCATAAAAGGCTTTAACTAAAATTTTAGCACTTTTATCAATATCTTTCTTTTCTAGCTTATACAATTTATCAATTTCCATTTTAACTCATTCCCTTTATTTTTATATTATTCTATAGTTTCATCAAATAAAAATAATATCAAACGCAGTCCACAATTATGATCTATAGAAGCAGAAGTATCAAATTCCAATACATCCGAGCCATAGGCTATCAATCCGTTCAATTAAGAATGATTGAATTTAATTAGAAGCTTAACAATATCAAGCGTTATATATCGCCTTTTAATCTTAATCTAAAGTTATCCAATATCTTTGTGTAATTCTATCTCCTTCTGGTATTTCATTTTCCAATATACCACCATTATTTATAATAGTCTTTGCCGATGCAACATTATCTTTATCGCAGGTAATCAAAACTTTCTTGATATTTAATTTTATACATTCTGCTAATCCCAATGCTAACATTTCAGTTGCATATCCTTGCTTCCTCTCTGATTTTCTAATGCTGAAACCTATATGTCCACCAAAATTTAATAAATAATCATTCAAACGATGTCTAATATCAATCATGCCAATCAAACTACCGTCATTAATAGAAATAGCCATATATGTAGCTGCTGGAACTAATCCGTCCCTTACAGTTTCTTCTTTTAAATTATCACAAAATGCACTATACCAATCTTCAAAGGTTTCAGAAGTTCTCAAGCCTGCAGTACCATCCATACTATCCCTATTTTCAATAAATTCTCTTTTATATTCCATAAGTTTCTCTTTATACTCCAGTGTCGGCAAAACTAATCTTAATCTGTTCATTTTATTCCTCCAATTATATAAATAATTTTAATTCATCATATTCATCACATACATCATAAATAGCTTGTATAATATATTATCTATCTTCAAGGCATTTCTTTTTTTATTAAACAGGACCCTAAAAAACAACTCTTATATTATCATTTCAAATAACTACTGCATTCACAAATTATTGTTCATATTTTATTCCAATATAAATTAAATTCTTTACTTACTATTTCTACAAAATTTTTCCGTTTCCTTCATTTTTTTATAAAAATTCAGAATGTTTAAATATTACTTGATATACTCCTATTATTTCTCTAAATATTCATACAAACTAGTCCATAGATTAAATATACTAAAAGGCTCCCTGATGTATTGAACTTTGATCTCATAATAAAAAATTATTTAAATTTAAGATAATGTAGTAACACATATTTTCTCTGAGTTTTCTTTCCATAATAAAAATCCCCTTATAATAAACACTTATACTTTCTAACTGTCTACTATAAAGGGAATTATATTATTTTGTCGTACCTTTTATTTATCTTCTAGCTTCCTATACAATAAATATGAATATACTGTAGTAAATATTAATAATACAACTATTCCTCCTATAACCAATCCCATAGCAATATTTCCAGGAATAAAACCACCAATCATAAACATTAATCCTAATATTATAAATATATATCCAGAAGCTCTATGAGTTTTTTTCCATACTTCTTCACTAGCTAAAGTCCATGGATTTCTTATTCCAAAGAAATAATTATGTCTAATCTGTCCCATATAATTACCTAAAACTATAAACAATATTCCTACTCCTATATTCACTAATAACTTAACATTTATATCATTACCTAAAGATGCATATACAGTTATCCAGTGTATAGCTATCATAAACAATATTCCTACATAAATAGTCATATTGTAAGCTTTCTTATGCTTTTTATATGATTCTCTTCTTGGATCAATCTTAGGTAAAAATCTCATCAATAAATATAATACTAGAGGTAAAAGTGCTGTTAAAAATACTCCAGATCTTCCCCAGTAAGCATCTACTTCTCCGCTACTATTCCAATGACGAGGTATTTCGTCTGGAAGACTCCCATATATGAATATAGTTCCTATTATTGATATTAAAGCTATAATTATTAAAAATCTATCCTTTTTCATACTAATTTCCCTCCCTTAAATCAAAAAACCATTTCATAACCTCTTGCACTACAGTTGTATTTAATGAATATATTACATTCTGACCATCCTTCTCCCATAAAACTAATTCAGCATTTTTTAATATACTTAGATGATGACTTATTGAC
Source organism: Anaeromonas gelatinilytica (assembly GCF_016820635.1). GTDB lineage: Bacteria > Bacillota > Clostridia > Tissierellales > SIT17 > Anaeromonas > Anaeromonas gelatinilytica. Next base: position 15,051 of record NZ_WSFU01000086.1, read on the forward strand.
GGTTTACTTATATCAAAGTAATTAGCTATTTCTCCTGCTGTCATATCTCTTTCTTTCAAATATTCTATTATTTTGCGTCTAGTAGGATCAGATAAAGCTTTAAAAACTTTATTCACAATATCACCACCTCATTTTATAAAGTATTTAGATGTTTATTTAAATATCTAATTTCATATTACTATTATATTCTCAAATTGTCAAGATGATACTAAAAAACACTTCATAAATATGAAGTGTTTTCTAGTATCATAAAGTTGTTATATCCTTAATAGCATTTACCTAAAAAAGGTTGACAAAATAATATAACTAATATTAAGAAGAAAAATAGTAACTCACTATTACATCCACCTTTGAAACCACCTAAGATTCCACCTATATCAGACATAAAGTTTCATTCCTTTCATTTAATATATTCTTTTTATCTACTATCTACTATATAATATACATTAAATGAAAAAAGGTACCATTTGTTTAGCTAATATTGAAAATTCCCCCACTTAATAAAAAATTATGTTTTATTCATCCAGTAAACAGTTTCTTTTACTTTAAATAACTGTGTACATCTCCCTTAGATACTTTACTTATTTCTATCAAGTCATTCTCTTTTATTCCTTTAAGCTTTTATATCTTTTTCCTCAATTTTTTTGTGTATTTATAAGTAATTTTATCATTCCTATCTCTACTTCATTTTTATCTTATACACTATAAAAAAATATTTCTTGTAATCTAATTTATATTTTTATTGAACCATTGTTTATTCTTTAAATTTTGTTATAATATAATTATAAAATAAGAAAGGTTGATTATATGGAAAATACTGAAAACCTTTTAAAGCAAATCCTAAATAGTCAAAATGATATAAAACAAGACATAAATAATATGAACCAAGATATAACTGATATAAAACAAGATATAAACAATATAAAACAAGATGTAACTGACATGAAATCTAAACTTAATTCAGTAGTTGACCAAACAGCAAATTTAACTGAATTTAAAACTCATACAAATCAAAGTTTTAGCGATATAAAAGATACACTTAAGTTTATTATTCATAAAGAAGTAGAGAACGAACAAGAAATATTTAAATTAAAACAAGTAAATAATAAAAAATAGTTTGTATTTGAGCTGAAATCAGCTCTTTTTTATTTGAAATTTTGAACTATCATGCCTTGTTATGTGTAGTTTCTATCTTTAATTCAATACCAATATTTTATTGCAATATAAAGGAATATTATTACATAACTATAATTAAGGATTAATCTTACTTTTCAAAGTAATATGCATTTCCACTAAATTGTATTTTCTTCCATCTACAACTTTCTTGGACATCTTTTCAACAGAAAATCCCATCTTGCTCCAGAATAAATAACCAATTTCATTAGTTTCATAACATGCAAGTTTAATTTCTGCAAAATTATTATTTTTAGTTGTCTTAATAAATGTATTTATAATCTGTCTGCCTATACCTTTCTCATGTTTATCCATATGTAGCATAAAGAACCCTAAATATAATACATTTTCATTAGGATATCCTTCTACATAATCCAAAACAGCAATCATGTCATCTCCTTTGTAAAATCCCATGAAAAATTTCTGTTCTAAATCCACTTTCGGTGGAAGTGCCGTTATATCCTCTCTACATTCATCTAAAGTAAGTATATGCGATTGGGTTCTTGAATAAAAATATGTATTAGACTGCATAAGCTTAAATGCATCTTCTATGTTGTTTTCATCTATTTTACGTACATTTGTAAATGAGTCTTTTTCCATAAATCCTATTGGAATTTAGGATATTTTAAAACATATTTTAAAAATTCTTTACCCCTTATTTCTACAAATTCTTTCCGTTTCCTTTATTTTTTTGCATAACAAAATAAAAGCATCTATATCTTTACACTAATTTATGTGGATATAGATGCTTTTATTGTAGTTTTAAATTAAATTGAAATCTTTTTACTTATTCTCAAAAAATTCATTTTGAGACAGCCCCATCATACCTTAATAGCACTTACCTAAAAAAGGTTGACAAAATAATACAACTAATAGTAAGAAGAAAAATAGTAACTCACTATCACATCCGCCTTTAAAATGACCTAAGATTCCACCTCTATCAGACATAAAGTTTCATTCCTTTCATTTAATATATTCTTTTTATCTACTATATAATATACATTAAATGAAAAAAGGTTCAATTTTATAATTTATTTAAATTTTTTAATACATATTAAAATATCCTAATATCTGCATGATGTGGTCGTATATTTAGTGAGTAAACTTTCTTTCCTAACTAATTCTATTGCTTTAACATCATCTATATGTGGGGTATATTTATTTATTGAAGAAAGTATTAAGAATCTAAATGAATCTAATATTATCTCTCATTTTAATAAAGATAAAATAGTTCCTATTGAAAATGGACTCAAATTATTTAATAAAATTAATCTAACTCAATTTTATTCATTCTATATATAGTTATCCCTATGAAAATAAAAATATATATGAATGTAAGTAAAATTGACTTATTTAAAAAACTATCATAATTATCACTTAAAATATTAGCCTGATTAACTAAATAATATGGAGAAAACTTAGATATTTTTTCTATCATACCTATTGCAGGACTAAGATATATAATACTTAAGCTTAAAATACCTGCTGCAATGCTTTTTCTAAATAAGCTACTCATAAGTAACACTAGACTTAGATTAAATAAAAAATATACTCCAAAGATTGAACTACTCTTCAACACCCTTCCAATATTAATTATTTCTTCTGGAAAAAGTAGTTTTGAATAATAGTAGTTTATCAAAAATCCTATAAGGATAATAATAAATATTGCTCCAGCATATACAATATATTTTGCTAATACTATACCATTTATATTTACTTTATTAGAATATGGTATTATTAATGTCTTATTTTTTATCTCTTCAGATAATAGTCCCATAAGAGTTAATACAATTACCAAATTAGATATTTGAAATAAATTTTGCATATAATTTTGTATAGCACCTTCTTGAGTATAATTTGCTAGCTGAGATAAATCCATACCTGGTGCTTGATTCTCTAATATATGTGGCAATAGCTTCAACATTAGTGGATCTAATAGTGCAAATAATATAATACCTAAAGCTATTATTAAAAATTTAAAATTTCTTATACCTTCCATATATTCTTTTTTTATATAAGCAGTAAAACTATTCATTTTCATTCACCACCTTTATAAATATATCTTCCAAATTACTTCTTCTTAAATTTAGAGACAATATAGGTATATTTAATTCTGATAATAACGCTATTATGTCTCTACTATCAATATTCTCATCTACATGTAAATTCATAATATTATCTTTTACTTCAATATCTTTAATCCAATCTTCCTTTATTTCATCTATAGTTTCTTGATTAATATTATTTTCAAACTCAATATCATATATAGAATGTAAATATCTTTGCTTTAGCATATCAAGTTTCTCTTCTAATATAATTTTTCCGTTGTAAAGTATTCCTACTTTATCACAAATCCTTTCTATATCACTTAATATATGAGTAGATAAAAATACAGTTATTCCTAGATTTTTAAGATTTTTTATTATATTTATTACATCTTTTCTTCCAGTAGGGTCTAAAGCAGAAGACGGTTCATCCAATAGTAATATCTCAGGATTATTATACATTGAAACAGCTATACCTAGCCTCTGTTTCATCCCCCTTGAATATCCTCCAATTTTTCTATTACTACTCTTTTCAAGTTTTACTAATTCTAATAATTCTTTATTTCTAACCTTTATTTTGTTTTTATTAAATCCCAATACTTCTCCGATAAATGTAAGATACTCATTGGAGGTCATATAAGGATAAAATTTAGGTTCCTCAGGAAGATATCCTATCATTCCTTTAAGATTGCTTCTATTATTTTTCATATCTAGTGAATTTAAAGTTATATCTCCATCATTATAACCAATTATACCTGCCAATATATTCATCGTAGTAGTTTTTCCAACCCCATTATGACCTAGAAACCCATATATTTCACCTTTTTCTACATTGAAATTCACACCATTTAATACTTTATTATTTCCATATCTTTTTGTTAGATTTTCTGCTCTAATCATCATAATTATTCCTTCTTCCAAATATTAAAAATACTATAGGACCTAATGTTGATATTAACAATACTACTAATGTCCAAGCTATCTTATTTAAATTTTTTACTCCATTTTTGAATATGGAAACTAAGCAAAACATCTTCAATGCCAATTCTACTATAATAACTGGTAAGAACATTTTAAATATTTCCATAGTACTTAATCCTTCCAACATATATACCCTCCTCAATATAATACTTATTAATCATTTTATTATTTAGATAATTAGATAGTTATCTAAATATGTAAATAAATTATATAACAACCTTAATATTATGTCAATCATTAATTTATGAATATAAAAAACTACTAGCACCTATATATAAGTTCTAGTAGTTTATAAGAAATATAGTAAACTCTGGTAACATCTACTCTTCCAGATAGTTTCTCTCTCACTTCTACTTTCCATTATCTAAATAGTATTAATTAGTTCTTATTTTAAAAATATATCATTTCATTTCTTTTTTTATTCCTTTTTTAAGACTATTTTCATATTTAATATAATCATATATACTCTTATCAAAAAGATCACTAAATTGATTCAGCTCATTTAATTTCAACTCTTCAATAGTCTTATTTTTTTCTTCGCAATATAATACTACACTTCCAACAAGTCCATGAGCTTCCCTAAAAGGCATTCCTTTTAGAACTAAGTAATCAACTACCTCTGTAGCATTTAAAAAACCCGTCTTTACAGCTTTCTTCATTTTATTCTTATTTATCTCTAAAGATTTCAGCATTTCAGCCATTATCTTAAGAGAGGATTGAACTGTTTTTACAGAATCAAAAAATGGTTCTTTGTCTTCTTGCATATCCTTGTTATATGCTAGTGGTAATGCTTTCATAATAGTTAAAAGGGATATTAAAGACCCATATACCCTTCCTGTTTTCCCTCGAATAAGCTCAGCTGCATCAGGATTTTTCTTTTGAGGCATTATACTACTTCCAGTAGCAAACATATCACTTATTTCAATAAAATCAAATTCATTGCTATTCCACAAAATAAGTTCTTCACACAATCTACTTAAGTGTATCATTATTATAGAAAAAGCTGATACAATTTCAATAAGATAATCTCTGTCACTTACCCCGTCTAAAAAATTATCTACACATCCACTAAACCCGAGTTTCTTAGCAGTAAACTTTCTATCTATACTATATGTTGTTCCTGCTAAAGCGCAACACCCAAGAGGACTTTCATTAAAAATTTTAATCGCATTTTCCAGTCTTTTTATATCTCTTTCAAACATACTTACATAGGCTAGTAAATGATATTTAAAAGTGACAACCTGAGCTCTCTGTAAATGAGTATATCCCGGCATAATGACATCTTCATTTTTTTCACCTAATTCTTTTAAAACATTTATAAGTTGTTCTAAATCATATATACTTTCTTTTACTTTCAATTTTGCATATAATTTCATATCTACTGCTACCTGATCATTTCTACTTCTGGCAGTATGAAGTTTTTTTCCTGTATCACCTAGTATTCCAACAAGCTTTGTTTCTATAAAGCTATGTATATCCTCATAATTTCCTTCTATGATTAAATTTTCATTTTCAATTTCTTCTTGAATTTCTTTTAGACTTTTAATTAACAAATGCTCTTCCTCTTTGCTCAAAATTCCACACTTAGATAGCATTTGTACATGTGCAATACTTCCTTTAATATCCTGTTCATATAAAATTTTATCAATTCCCAAAGAACTATTAAAATCCTCCATTAATTTACTTTCAACTGATGTAAACCTACTTCCCCAAAGCTTCATATCAAAATCATCTCCCTTATCATTTATTATTAACCATAGCTTTTATCTTAAATGGTAGGTTATAAATATTAATAAATCCTGTTGAATCCTTGTGATTAAATAATTCACCAGTATCAAAAGATGATATTTCCTCATTATACAAGGTATAAGGAGAATCAATTGAAGCACATGTTATATTACCTTTATACAACTTTAGTTTCACTGTACCTGTCACCGTTTGCTGAGTTATATCAATAAAAGCGTCTAAAGATTCCCTCAAAGTAGTAAACCATAATCCATCGTATAATAGTTCACCATACTTTTGTCCAATCATTTGCTTGAAATGATAAGTTTGTTTATCAAGGGTCAATCGCTCTAGTTCATCATGAGCAAAATACAATACTGTTCCCCCTGGTGTTTCATAAACTCCCCTTGATTTCATTCCTACTAGTCTATTTTCTACTATATCTATAATTCCAATTCCATTTTTACCCGCCATCTTATTTAAAATATCTAGCAAATCTATTGGCTTCATAACTACTCCATCAATCTTTGTTGGCACCCCTTTTTCAAAATATATTTCAACGTATTGAGGTGAATTAGGAGCTTTCTCTGGCGGAGTTATTCTCATATATAGATCAATATCGTGTTCATTTCTTGGATCCTCAAGATTTCCTCCCTCATGGCTTATATGCCATAGATTCTGATCTCTTGAATATATTTTTTCCTTTGTAACAGGAACTTCTACTTCCTTAGATTTAGCATAATCAATTGCATCTTCCCTTGACTTTATATTCCATGTTCTCCATGGAGCTATAATCTTTATAGTGGGATCAAAGGATGCTATACTTACTTCAAAGCGTACTTGATCATTTCCTTTTCCTGTACAACCATGACATATATATTTAGCATCTTCTAGATGAGCAATTTCTACAAGTCTCTTAGCCATCAATGGACGTGCAAATGCAGTTCCAAGCAAATACTTTCCTTCATAAACAGCTCCACTTTTAATTCCTTTAAATAAATACTCAGTAACCAGTTCCTCCTTAAGATCTTCTATATACACCTTATTGGCTCCAGTTTTAATAGCTTTAGTTTTTACTTCTTCCATATTATCCTCTTGACCAACATCCAAACATACTGCAATAACTTGAAAATCATAGTTTTCCTTTAGCCAAGGAACAATTATAGAGGTATCTAAGCCACCCGAATACGCTAATACAACTTTTTCTTTCATATCTACTACACTCACCTTTCTAACATGAATTTAAGAATAATTATATATGTTTTATTATATATATGCAAGTATTTTTTTTATAGAAGATATAATTTTTTCAATATGAAATGAAAGAGAAATTATTTTTACATAGATACTATGATTTCAACAAAAATTTTATACAATAAAAGGTAAATCTTTAAATAACTACTCAATTGAATCAATGGCTAAATTGCATACCTTGCCACGAAAAATTCTTAATTATTTAACTCTAGATGAAGCTTTTATAGAACAGTGTGATTTATTACAGTTATGAGTAGTTCAATTTAAAGGAAAGATAATTTACTCGTAAAAAGGACAGATTAAATCTGACCACATAATATTTTTGTATATTTATGCAAATAATCATTAATAATTAATATTAAAACCTTTAATATTTTATTCCTTCCAATTATATTAGCAGACAAAAAAATTTGAAAAATTATTAACTCTTTCTGTCATTCGATCTATATAAGCTTTTTCATCAAATCCTTCTAAAGTGCTAAAACTTATATACTGAGTATCCTTTCTAAATTTAATAAGTATATCCTTATTCTTTTCAATATCTATGGAACGAAAATCTAAACTATCCACTCCTTTATTATTTAGAATACTAAACATCTATACATTCGTAGATACCACAAGCTCTTCAGAATATATCTTATAATTCAAAGCTTTAGCTAGATTTAAAGATGCTAAATTATCTGAATCAACCCAATATATAGGAAGAATATCATTTTCAATGCACCATTTTGTAGCAGCAATAACTACTTCTTTTCCATAACCTCTCCCTCTATATTCCGGTTCAGTCCATACTACTAAATTCCCTCCACCAAAATCAATATTCGAAACCTTACAATAAGAAACTATGTTTTCATCATTAAGAATAACGTATTGCCTTCCTTGTTCTACTTCTTCTTTTTTTCTACTCCATATATCTTGTTTCTCTTTTAATGTTGTATTTTTTAACCCTTTCATTAAAACTTCCCTTGTAAGTATAATCGCCCTACTCTTATTGAACTCCCTAAGTCTTGTATCTTCTATAGTTAATCTATACATTTTCCTTATATTATAGTCATCTAGTTTATCATTAAAATAAATATCTAATAGTCCATAAAGTTCTTCAAAATTATGATAATTACATGTTGAAATGAATTTCCTAAAAGTCCTAGCATATTTTGGAGAAATTGAACAAATAAACTCTGCACCTATATTAGTTACCACTAGAGGATAAAGATACCAATTATTTATAGGTTTATCTCTTTGATTACATTTAAATATAAGCTTTGAAACCTTAAGATCTTTTTCTTCAACTCCTAAATAGCTATAATAATAATTCCAAAAATCTTCTTCAATATTCATATATATACACCTCTTTACTATAGCTTTTATTTCACAATATCACTATTTTAAAATACTAGCATTTCCGCTTCTTTTAGTATCCTATTAAATTCACTCATTACCCTATCCCAATTTTCAAGATAATGTAAAGTTAATGAAGACAATACAATATCAAATTCTTCATCTTCTATAAAATCCAAAGGTTCATTTAAATCCGCCTGTATTATTTTAGCTCTTTCTCCTATCTTACTTTTAGTCATTTCTACCATTTTAGGACTAAAATCTAGAGCTGTTACACTAGCTCCCTGATTTAATAACCAATCTGTATACCATCCAGCTGCGCGATAAGCATCTAACACAACCTTTCCTTTCACATCTGGAAGCAACGAAAGGGTTGCTGGTCTCTCATAATATGCATTATATGGCTTTGTCATAATAATATTCTGACATATTATTATAGGCCTCCAATGAAATTGATTTATTCTTCTTCATAAATTTCTCCTTTATTTAAATGTAAGTATACAATTTACCAAAAATATCTTTTATTTCAATCAATATATTTCCTAAAAGTATACTTCTATATAATCTAGATATATTCCTTTAATTTTTATGAGTATCCTAAATATCTTAAAATAGATATTGACATAGTTTTCTTAGGAAATGTCGAATACAGAATTATTTCCTGGGAAATTGACAAGAAAGAACGTATCTCAAGGATACGTTCTTTCTATTATTACATATATTTTTATTTTCCTACAATATTAATTCTCCAATGTTAAAATTTGGTAAACTCGATAAATATTCATCATATCACTTCCTCAATTAGTGCATTCATATATATAACGATTGAGCAATAAAAAGTGTCTAATATTTTTAAAAATTATGAAAAATAAATTTAAAATCTACCTTATTATTAACCCATCTACAATTTACTGAAATAAAGATTCTTTTAATATAATTGTTTTATTATCTAAATCAATTTCCGTTTTAATTCCATAGGGAATAACACATCTAGGATAGGCATGTCCAAAGTTCACATTATATAATATCTGTAGGTCTTTATCATTAACCACATTTTTGTAAACTCCCTTATATTCTTCATAGAATTGTTCATCCTGTGGCTTTCCAATGATTATACCACTTATTACATCAAAGATTCTTTTTCTTTTTAAGGCTAATAATTCCTTCTCTAACGCTTCTGGAGTAGGCTTTTCTTCACTAGTCTCTAGGAATAGTATCTTATCTTTCCATTCATTTAATGGGGGAAATATCTCATATTTTTCGCAAATAATTTTTTCATCATCATAGCGAGTTCCAGTTAATATATCATATAAACTTTCAAGACAACCTCCTAAAAGTCTTCCATTAAATTTCCCTTTTCCCTGTAAAACTTCATATCCTCTATTTTCAACATGTTTGATTCTTCCTGAACCTACTAAATTTGACGAAAAACCCCTTCTTTCCTCATACCATAGATTGCTTGATTCTATAGAGCTTTCATTAGTATTTTCAAAGTATTTTTGAAATTCTCTTTTTGTATAGGACAACATTTCATCATCTAATTCAGCTAAATCACATATAAAATTAGGCCCATAGAAGGTGCCCATTCCTAATTTATAAAACATTAAGTGATTAATCGTTGTATCTGAAAATCCTGTAAAAAGTTTTGGATCATTACTTACTGTATTTATAAAGTCCTCATCTTCCATCAAATAGGGTAATGTTCTATAGGTATCATCTCCGCCAATGGCACAAATAATCCCTCTTATAGATGGATCTTTAAAGGCATCCTTTAAATCCTGAGCTCTGGCTTCCGGGTGACTTTTAACATAGTCTATTCCCTTTAATGCATTTTTCATAATAACAGGAACTAATCCAAATTCCTTTAATCTCTTTATTCCCAAATCTAATTCATGTCTTGCAAAATCTTCGCCTAGCATACCACTGGATAGACTTACAATTGCAACTTTATCTCCTTTTACTAGGGGCTTTGGCTTTATCATAATATTCCTCCTTTGAAAACTATATACTCTTAAATTGCACCTAACCTTACTTTTTTATTGCTCTTGTAGCATAAAATGTTGGAACATTAAATTCATGAAGTCTACCTTCACCATTTGTATCTTCATATATATCTGTGAGGATAAATCCTGCTTTTAATTGTCCACCAATTTGTTCTTCTATGGTATGGGAAAATTGAATTCCCCAGTCATTTTTCATTGAGGCTTCATATAATTCTTTATTTTTTAAAGGATTAAATGGTAGTTTATAACTTAATGTTATTTCCTCATCATCAAATATGTAATTTATACCATTGCCTAATCCTGCTAATAAGATTCCACCTTTTTTTAATACTCTATGGCATTCTTTCCATACAGGAAGGACATCTTCTATATAACAATTAGAAACTGGATGAAATATCAAATCAAAGGATTCATCCTCAAAGGGCAAAGGCTTTGTCATATCTGCTCTAACTGTTTTAATATCATAGTTTTCTCTTTTTGCTACTTCTTTTTCACTTAATAATTGTTTTTCCGAATAGTCCAATACAGTGCAATTTCCACCCAATGCACTAAATGTAGGCATCTGTTGGCCTCCTCCTGAGGCTAAACCTAATATTTCAGCATTTTTCATTTCACAAAACCATTCCTTAGGTACCGGTTTTGTTGGTGTTAGTAGTACAGACCATTCATTATTTTTAGCTCTTTCAAAAACTTCGTGACTAACAGGTTGTCCCCATTCCCAACCTTCCTCAACCCATTTATCAAATATCTTAGAATTAGCTTCTGTATATTTTTTATCCATAAAAATCTCTCCCTTATTTCAAATATATTTACTTAAGTTTACTATTTAATATTTATAATTACCGCTATAAGAATTAATGAATGGAATCTACTATCTTCTCAATAAATCTTTCTGCTTTTTCAAAATCTTTATCATTCGGATGGCCTTGTGATAATCTCCCTATAATATCAAAAATTTTATTATTAGTGGATTCTCGCCTCAGAAAACTACCCTTACATGCAAAACTACCTCTATTTATAGCTCCCTTTGATATTAAAATTTTAATTAATTTATTATTATAAAATCCCATCCCAATTCCACTGGTTGAGAATACAAATACATTTTTACCTCTTAAATTCAATTTGTCAACCAGTCTAAATAGTTTTGGTGATAGTTTCTCCCTGTACACTCCTGAACCAAATCCAATAAGATTATAATTGTCTATGTCGACATCATCAATATCCTTTATACTTATTAGATCTGAATCAATTTTCTCAGCAAATATACGTGCAATCTTTTTAGTATTACTCTTATATTCAGAACAATATATAATCAATGTTTTCACTGAAAATTCACCTCCTAATGTTTGATAAGCCTCTGTTATATAGATTTTACTAATCTAAACTCTGCTTTTTTCTTTATTTTTATATTTATTCATCTCATCCTCTATAAAATCATAACCTCTCATAATCTCTTTTTCATAATTTTTACCAATAAATGGTTTATTCTAATATACTTTGCCTAATTATTTTACGCTATATAAGAATATTACATTTTAATTGTAAACATAGATTGTACTCATTATTATCTATGGTTCTCTAATACTATTATTCCAATATGATATTCCGACGGTTTTAATCAAATATAGTTTCATGAATTTCATTTTCTTTAGCCCTAAAACACATATTTATCTGATCTATTGTATTTCGTCCTGTAGATAATGGAGGCAAATCATCTTCTCTAAAAAATTCAGCATTTGATGTTTCTATATTTTTTTCGAACTTCATATTAAGAAAAGTACACTCAATAAACACTTTGTATATTCCATAAGGCATAATAGGATTATTATGTTTTTTTCTATCTAATATAGCTATTATTCTTTTGGGTTTTATTTCTACTCCAGCTTCTTCTCTTGCCTCTTTTATTATGTTTTCTTTTAATGATAAATCCACATCTGCCCAACCTCCTGGCAAAGACCAAAATCCATCAATCTTTTCCTTTACTAATAATATTTTTTCATCTTTAAATATTGCAGCACGAACATCAACTTTAGGTGTAGGATAACCATCCTCATTCACAAATAATTCTTCAATTTTCTTATGTTCTATGTTAGTATAATTATTCATTATATCAACACTAATTTCTCTAATTTGTTCAAATCTTTCTATATCATATTTATCTTTTGAATAAGCTAAACCTGCTTGAGCAATAGCCTGCAATTTTTTAGCATAATTTAACCATCTTGGTTCTTTTAACATGTTTTCATCTCCTTAATTTACGACTTTGTCAGAATTTCCTATAATGTTATATCCCTGAACCAGACTTCTAAGATAGACCATTCTGGCAGAACTTCATTTCCGACGAAGGGATGTGGTGCACTGACCTTTCCATCAAAACTTACCCGCCAACACATCCTGTAAACATAGTGTTACTCGACGTGCACTCTGTTTCATTTCTAAAATTCTTAGTTCTACTTTCCAACCTCTCTTCTTTAACTCTGCAGCTATATCTGATGGCATTAATTTATTTTTCATTCTTTTGTTGTCACTAATAAACCATCCCATTTGTCTAATCCCTTTCCGTACTATTTTAGTAATGTCATCAAAATACTTCTGTGTATCTTCAACAAACATAAAAACATCTCGGTTTACAACATAATCCACACTTTTCTCTTTGAACGCTTCTAAAATGTTTTTCAAATCACATAATTTAAACTCTATATTTTTATGTTTAGTTACTAACTTGTTAATTTCTTCTTTACTATTTTCATCAATATCTATTGCATATATTTTTTCTACACTTTCTTTATTAATCAAGTGTTGTGTCAAAAATCCTCCCCCATATCCTACATCTAAAACTATACCTTCTACATCTTCAAAATAACTATATATTCTTTCATTATAAAACTGTTCAGCAGCTTGTTTATCTACAGTAAGGAAACTCTTGCAATAGCTACATTTAATGACAATTTTGAAATCACTTTCGTTCCATGGATGAAATTTATTTTGAAGAATAAAGTTCTCTCTTCCACAAGGGCACTTTGTTCCCCAAATTATATAATTATGTTCCTTAAACATGTTGAAATCCTCCTTATGTACTCACATTTTTTAGCATGTCAGGTAATGTTCTGAGGCTTACCGACGTCGGGTTTTTCTTAAATACCACTTTCCGATGTACATTAGGCCTCTATTATAGGAAGTAATGATGCTTTTTACCCTATAAGTCTTGCATAGTATAAAAAGTTGAACTGGATTAAATCCACTGTGGTATTTTATCTTTAAATGTGATTCACATTGCCCTAGGCTTGCATCCGAGTACACCCTTACTCAAACAGCTTATTAAATGATGTAGACACTTGCAGCTACATTGATGTGCTCGATAGTCTAAAATCTTCTTTTTTTAATTCATAATTAACTGACGATTGCAACTCTCCAAATTGATTTTTCCATGAATCATAATTGATTTTGACTCTCCTAAAACCTATTTTTTCATATACATGCTGAGCTCTTTTATTATCTAAATTTGTATCAAGGATAATCTTCTGAAAGTTATAATCTTCAAATAAACTTCTGATGAATAATCTCAATACAATAGTACCTAGTCCTTTTTCTAGTTTTGTAAAGTCACAAATCTTAATCCCAATTTCAACAGTTTTTGCTCCTTGGTTTTTATATGACATTTCACCGATTGGCTCGTCTCTATACTCAATTATTAATCTTCTACGAGTTTCATCTGAATCAGTTTCTAAATCTTTTTCTATCTCCTCGCATGTTGTTCCCAACCCCTTTGGAAACCCTGCATGTGACATTACTTTACCATCATTCCACCACTTACAAAGAATTTGTGCATCACTCGATTTCGCATTTCTAATTAACAATTCATTATATTCTATTAACATTCTTTCCCTCCATAATATATAAATGTTTCTTAAAAACCTAATGTTTTTAGGTTCTTTGACTCTTTCCTCATTCTGTGAATTGAAAAGAGCTATGTCATATAACATTCCAGGGATTTAAAAAGTTCATGCATTTTAGGGCGACTACCCTTGATGAATGAATTTGCATGAAGCGTAGCGGAATCTTAAATCCCATGTTATTTCATACGGCGCACCACCTGATGTATGTCCTGCTATAAAATAAAAATTACTATCTTGCCAGGGGTCCAATTCTCTCTCTTCTTCTCGTTTTTTCTTTTCACCAGCTTTTGACTTAGCTTTATGTTGTTTCAAAATTTGCTCTTTATATTTTGAATCAACTTCATATCCTAATAATTCCAAATCAGTTATAGCGCAAACTTTGTCAACTCCAAACCATTTACTATAACCCTTAACTATATTTTTCCCTTCGTATGTAGGAATCCATTTTTCAACAATAGGTGATGATGTAATCACTTATTTAGTTAATGTTATTATTATAGCAATTGGAATAATTATAAATCAATCTCTATATTATTTTTCCTTCTTCTTTTAACTTGACCTCTTGTTGCTGACCAATTAGAATTCCAATAAACATACCAAAACCAGTTCCTATGGGTAATCCAACTGCGATGTTTTCAAAGTTATCATATACAATTCCAAAAATTATTCCTAAACCTGATCCTAAACTCATGCCCATTGACATCCATAAAGCTTGCTTCGTTCCCTCAACATGTAGATCATGCTTACTATTCATATGACCTATTAATTTATTAAAAGAGTTTAAGTACATCTTTCTCTTCATTTCATTATTACCCTCAAGATATTGAATCATTCCTTCAATTAGTTGTTTATGTTTTTTGCATTCATTACAATTAATGATTGAAAATTCTTCAGTTCTTTTTGATAGTCTATCTAATAATTCTACTCTATATTTTCTTACATTAGAACTACCTAGCTTATCTATCAAGTTAGAAATTTTCAGATTAATATCTTCATACCATGACTTATTTTTCATAATTATCTCCTTTACTTAATTATCTCACTTTCAATTATTTTAATTTAGTTATAACAACTGATTAATTTCACCTAACGTCCCTGCGATTCGCGACGTGCCTGTAATGCTTATAATCTTAGATAAACCATAAATCTTACATAAGTCATCCCTAGCTCCTATTTATCCTCTTAGATTGCATATCGCTATCCATTCTGTTCACAAGTTGGTTTAGGCTGTCCAAAAATTTCTATCCAAAAACCATTATAATTAAAACTAGAAAATGATGTTTCTAGTCCTCTAACAATTTGTCTATCAATATTAAAATTATCATAGCTTCTAAAATAATCTCATACTTTCTTTTCGAAAATCTCATATTTATATACTTCACAAATAATATCTAGATCACTGTCAACTACGTCAATACACCATCCCCTTTTTGTATACTTAGAAATTAAATTTGATGAATCTTACTCGCTATACAAATTTTACTTTTTAAGTAGTGCACAATGTTTTACAACGCTCCGTATTTGCGACGTCCCTGAGCTGGGCCCCAAACCATTACCTCCTGGTGGAGCTTTGCTCCCAGTGAAGGAATGTACTACTTAACCTAGGCTTCTTCTTCCCTCGAGTGCCCTTGCTCAAACATATTGTTAGGTGATTGTCCATCGAAATTAACTCATGTCTGTTTCACTTATTGCAATAGCAAACCATTCGCCTTCAATCGGTATTAGATCATTTTCATTTTCTTCGCCTATACCTTCGAATATATTATTAATTTTAACTTTATAGCTTTCATCAATCTTATGTAACTGATGAAAATGTGATTCAGTAACTGAATCTACTTTAAAATCATAACCATGCTCTGCTAGCAATTTATTTAATAATTCAATTTTAGAGTTATCATCTTTTATAACAATACCTGCGTTAATTAATCCTTTTTTACTCACTCGTACCCCTTCTTGAACGCCTTTTGATGTTAAATCAGTCATGTTTTGTATACCAAAAAAAGATATTGATAGATCAAACATATCTCTTAAGAACGGTAGCTTTGAAGCATCACAAGCAATATAGTTAATTTTCGCATCAGGATTTATTTTCATGGACTTAATTCGGTCATATTTTAAAACATCAAAACTCAAATCAATACATACTAAGTCAATATTATTCCCAAATTTTTTTACTAACTTTATTAAAAGTATCCCTCTTCCAGTAGCAATGTCAAGAACTTTCTTTGCTTGATATTTATTGATTAAACTAATAATCTCCTTTTTAGCTTTCTCTTGAGCATCTAATTGTATTTGAGGAGTTTTCTCTTTTATTTTTCTATCTAATTCATCATAATCTACTTCTTTATATGATTCACTCCAGTTATTTGCCTTTTCCTGCTCTTTGGATTCAAAATTGATTACTCCTTCTTCTATTTTCCATTCATGATTATTACTACAGGCTAGCATTCCATCAATAACTTCACCATTAATCTGTTTTTCCGATTCAAGTTTAAGTTTTCCTTGACATTTTGGACAAACTATCATTTCTAAAATATTCTTATACATAAAAATATATACCCTTCCTCTTTCTTTTATTTGTATTTACAAACATTTTAAACACAGGATAGCACCTAACGTTTCGTATCCCCGACGTCTCTGAGCTGAATTCTCATAGTCCTCTTCGCAGGAGGTGCTTGCACCCAGCGAAAAGATGTGCGTAGCGAACGGAAATATATTGTTATACGAAGTAATCTGTGGAAGCTTTGGTCCACCTATAATTCAATAAGTTTGCATATAATTGTATGAACAAAATTTTTACTCAAGTTTAATACCATTTAAGTCTTGTTGAAATCACCGAAGGTATGGCAAAAGAAGTTAATCCTCTACTATCCTCTATAATAACTTTAATTATCTTTATTAACAAAATCTAGAACTATTTCATTGAAACTCCCTGGATAATCATGTCCAAGACCTTCGATGTATAGGGCATTAATATCTAATCCTTTCTCAATTGCTTTCGCTTCAAATGTTTTACATTGTGGCAAACAATCTTCATCGTCATTTCCACATATTATAAGCACTTCAATATTTTTCTTCTTTAATGCTTCAATCAAACTATTTATATTATCTTCAACAACTGGTATCCATGGAGATTGAAGTATTATCTTATTACACTTAACACTCATATCTCTAATAACTCTTAAAATCACATTACATCCTGCAGAAAATCCATACAATATCTTTTCCGCATATGAATCCCATTCAATTAAATTAATAGTTTCATTAAGTTGATTAGGTCCAGTTCTATTATCCGTTACAAAATACCTACTAAAATCTATTAATAAACCAAATATCTATAAATTTTATGCTTTATTCCTTATTCGACGAGTCCGATTTCATAATCATAAAAATTACTACTCTCGTTTAGTATAACT
>NZ_WSFU01000144.1 GCF_016820635.1 Anaeromonas gelatinilytica
AAAAATATCGCTTTCATCCCACATCTGAAGAAGTGGGCTTTCTCGCTCATAAGTTCTGTAATAACTAAAAAAATGCTTGAAGAAGTTTACGGAGTAATTTCATCAGTGAATCATGATGAAAATGGAATACCCTCTGTTTCTGCCATAAAATCTATTAGAGAAAATAAAGATATAATAAGAAAACGATTATAAATAAATAGTTTATTTATAATCGTTTTCGTTAATATTATATTATATTTTGAAAATTAACATGGTGTCTTCCTCTTGGCACTATAAAAGGTGAAGAGGATAACGGATCTTGTATAACTAGACAATCTAATCCAAATACTTTACTAATTAATTCAGATGTTATAACCTCTGATGGCGTCCCTTGGTCAATCAATTTACCATTACGAAGAGCAAATATATAATCAGCATATCTAGCAGATAAATTTATATCATGAAGTACCATTACAATAGTAGTCCCTCTTTTGCGGTTTAAATCAGTTAATAAATCAAGAATCTCTACTTGATAAGCAATGTCAAGATAGGTAGTTGGTTCATCTAAAAGAAGTATCTCTGTCTCCTGAGCAAGTGCCATAGCAATCCAAACTCTCTGACGTTGCCCACCAGATAGTTCATCTACACTACGATTAGCAAGCTCTTTTATTCCCATTATTTCAAGTGCTTCTTCTACAGCTTCAAAATCAGTTTTATCCATGCTCTTTAAAAATGATTGATATGGATATCTACCTCTTGAAACTAGATCATAAACAGTTATTCCTTCTGGAACTACTGGCGATTGCGGAAGTAAACCTAAAACTTGTGCTAGTTGTTTAGAAGGCATTGAAGTAATTTTTTTACCATCAATTACAACTTGCCCTGAAACAGGTTTAATAAGTCTAGCAAGTGTTTTCAACAAAGTAGATTTGCCGCATGCATTAGCGCCAATAATGACACTAATTTTATTACTTGGAATAGCTAGGTCAATTCCATCAATTATAATCTTTTTGTCATATCCAGTTACTATTTCCTTTGCTTCAAATAATTGTTGTTTTTTAGTCATTATGCTTGACCCCTCCTGTTTATAACTATTAATAAAAATAACATATATGGTGCCCCCAAAATTCCCGTGACCACACCTACAGGAAATCTTGTGCTAAATACAAACTGACCAATCATATCTGCGCCAAGAACTAATGATGCTCCAACTAAACCTGATGATAAAACATTTGATACTCCTAATCCAACAAGCCTAGATGCTATTGGTCCAGATAAAAATGCAACAAAGGCTATAGGACCTGTAACAGAAGTAGCAAAAGCAATCAAAAACACTGAACTTAGAATTAGCATAATACGTATTAAATTAACTTTAATACTTAATGTAATTGCAAACTCATCTCCTAATTCTAATATTTGAAGCTGTTTCGTTAAGAATAAAATAGTAATTCCAAATATAACTACAACTAAAAATAAAGTTGGTACATCTTCAATCCCCACTCCATTTAAACTACCGCTTAACCATCTAAGTGCAGTTGGGACATCATGTTGTGAAGCTTTAGCCAACAAATATGATATAAGTGAACTTATCATTGCCTGCATTCCAATTCCTATAAGTATCAATCTACCGCCTGCAAATCCTGAGCCTTTAGATAACATATATATAATTATTGATACTATAAGCCCAGAAATTACCGCCGCTACAGAAACAGCACTTCCACTCATATTTAAAACTAATATGCAGAAAACAGCTGCAACACTGGAACCTGAACTTATACCAATAATATCAGGACTCGCTAATGGATTCCTTAGCATAGTTTGAAATGTATTTCCTCCTATACCAAAAGCTAATCCTGCTAAAAGTCCACTTAGCATTCTTGGTAAACGCAGAGTTGCTATAGTAAAGGTGGCACCTTGTATTTGTTCTCCACTAAGAACTCTTATAACTGTACTTAACGGATAATTAGTTTTCCCATATACAAGCATCATACCGCAAAGAAATATCGTTAGAACAAGTAAAATAATATTAACACTAATCAAACGGATTTTCCTTCTAATATAGCCTTGTCTAATTTGAGTATGAGTACTTTGTATCATATGGCTTTCACCTTCGCTTTCCTAGCAATGATTATAAGAATTGGTGCGCCTAGAAATGCAGTAATAATTCCAACCTGAATCTCACCGGGACTTCCAATTACTCTTCCCAAAATATCTGAAATTATTAAAAGTGCCGCACCTCCTATAGCAGACAAAGGAACTACGCCCTTCAAATTCGAACCAAAAATAAGACGTATGGAGTGTGGTATCATTAATCCTATAAATCCAATAGGTCCAGCAATTGCAGTAGTCGCACCAGATAGCATAACTCCTGCAATTGCACAAATAAGTCTTATAATCCCTGTATTTATGCCTAAACCAGTAGCAACCTCTTCTCCTAATGCTAAAACATTTAGTGCCGGTGTTGAAGCTATACTTATTATTAAACCAATTATCACAAATGGTAGTATTAAAGTAATATTTTCCCAAGTTGCACCACTTACACTACCAACCTGCCAAAATCTATATAAATCCATAACCTCACTTCTAGGAAGCATAACTGCGCTTACTAAAGATGATAAAACAGCACTAGTAGCAGCACCTGCCAAAGCAAGTTTTATTGGGGTCATGCCTCCATTCCCAATAGATGCTATAATATATACAAATATTGCTGTTATACCTGCTCCAGCTAGCGCAAACCAAATATACTGATTTGCTGAATTTATATTAAAAAAAGCTATTCCAATTACAACAAATAAAGATGCACCTGTATTAACTCCTAAGATACTAGGATCAGCTATTGGATTTCTAGTTATTGATTGCATGAGGGCTCCTGATATCCCAAGAGAAGCCCCCGCCATAATACTAAAAATTGTTCTTGGAATACGCTCTCGTACCACTAAGGCAGCAAAAGACGTATCATTACTATTTAATAATGCATTTATTACTTGATTAAATTCTATGCTTTTTGATCCCCAAGCTAATGATGCAAATACACATAAACTCAAAAAAATAATACTCCCTAAATATATTTCTATTGTTTTTGCAAGTTTCATTTTACTTTATCTGCTGCCTTTCCAATTATACTTAAATACTCATCTATTGTTGCAGGAATAGATAATGCACTTGGAGTAGAAGAAGCTGCTAATGCTGATCCGTCTTCTATAACTGCAACAGCACCATTTTTAACTGCTGGAACTGTTCCTAATAAATCATCCGATTGAAGTTCTTCTAATAATGTATCACTTCCATAAGTTACTATTATATCTATATCTGCTAATTTATCAATATTCTCTGAACTGATTTCAATAGAAAAGCTGTTTGAAGTTTCCCCTAGTTCCTTGACACTTTCAGGTACTTCTAAACCTAAATCAGTTAGATATGCTCCACGAGGATCTGTCGGAAGATATACGTAGAATTTACCTAAGTCAGCTGGATTGAAATAACAAACTGCAGTTTTTTTCCCTTTAAAATTAGTATAATTACTAGTCTTTTCTTCTATTAACTTTTCTAAATCTGAAACTAATTTATCGCCTTCATCCTTTTTACCTATAGCAGTTGCATTTATTGTTATTTGGTCACGCCAATATGTTTGCCATGCAAGTTTAGGATATGCTACCACAGGAGCAATTTTACTTAATAAGTCATATTCATCCTGTGTAATTCCTGAGTATGCAGCTAAAATAACATCTGGATTAGAATTGCTTATAGCCTCATAGTCTAAACCATCTACATCATCAAAAACAACAGGTTTTTCTACTCCTAATTCCTTATATTTTTCTCCAGTCCAAGGTAATAGACCATTTTCATCTGTTTCACCATAATTTGCCTTAGATACACCAACCGGTATAATTCCTAATGCTAAAGGCACATCTTGATTACCCCATGAAATTGTAGCAACATTTTTTGGTTCTTCTTCTATAACAGTTTCTCCATAGGCATGTTTAACTGTTATTGGATAAGAAACAGAAGTACTTTCTTCTACCTTTGGTTCCTCTTGAGTTTTTTCTGTTGAACTTGTACATCCCGTTATTAGTAAAGTACAAACAAAAATAATAGTACTTATTTTTTTTAGTTTCATAATATTCCTCCTAATTTATTATATAGATTTTACTTGAATGTTCCATAAGTAAATGATAATGAAAATTGTTATCATTTAATTCTTATACCATTATATAGTCATAAATTAAATATGTCAAGCGTAGAAATGGGGGTATTCATTAGATATCTATATTTAAAGCTATTCTCTAAATCACTGGAACAAAAAAAGATTACTTCGAAGTAATCTTTTTTTGTTCATTTTACTTTTTAATTAAAAGACAAACTGTCTCCACAATGGTCAAAAATGTAGCGTACAATTTCAGCTTCTTTTTCATTGACTGTGATGGTCTTGTCTTCGGAATGATAATCATAACCTAGACAACCTTGAAAGTCACCAGTTCGCCATGCTTCATCTTCATTTTCATACCCTTTTTGACATTCGCAGAAATATTTTCTACTTCTTGTTGTGCAACGGAGCTGAGTACCACTAAAAGTAGTTCTCCGTCCGTTGTAAGGGTATTAATTTTTTCATCTTCAAAATATACTATGCTTTAATAGGCAGGTAGATTTCAGTTATGTATTTTTCAGGATTTCCCGCCATTGTCGTACCATACCCCTTTTCGTACATTTCAATTAAAGGGGCTTCATAAATCAAATGATGTTCATTAGCATAATCAAATAACGCTCTATAGGCAGATTTCAACTCCTCGTATTTACCAATGTGTGTAACATGAAGAGCTTTACTTTCAGGTAAATTTCTTGAAAAAACTCCATCGCTATTTACCTTTTCTGATACTGGAACACAAACTTCAATATCAGCTTGTTCACTGTATTCCAAAGAATAATAGCAAGTAATGGGAGTACCAGTAACACGATTTTGTACTACTTTGTAAAGTTTTTCAAAATACATACCTATTTCATGATATTGCCCTTGAAATCTTATACTCGCAATTTTCATAGCTGGTATCTCTACTTCTGAAACAGTATAAGTCATATCAAATTCCTTCTTTTGAATGGGGATATTATCTTTCAAGTATTCTTGTATCTCCAAAATTAGTTTCGTGTAGCGGTCAATTAAATCTTGTGTTAAAGCTACTTTTTCAACAAGATAATCTGCAAAATCATCCGAATGTTTGATATTTCTTAATGCATCTTTCATTTCAGAGATTGTAAAATTGAATTTCCGCATATTGGAAATAATTTCGGCTTTTTCAATATCCTCTTCTGAATAAAAGCGGTATCCGCTATCTTTATTGCGGAAAGACGGAAACAAAATACCTTCGGCATCATAATATCTGAGTGTTTTAGTTGTTATACCTACGATTTGTGAAAACTCACCTATCTTATAAATAATACCACCTCCTACAATTTCATTATAAATCTTCCAGTGCATAAGAAAGTCAAGCGTATTTTCAAAAAAGTTATTCCTACAATTCTTCTTCTAAACCAGCAATAGTAAGAATACCAAAAAACGGACAAAAGCTTACTTTATCTGCAATATACAGACCGCATTTTGCTAACCAATTTTGCATATCACTCAATGAATAAAACCAATTATCTTTAGGTGTGAATTTCTTCATATCATTCCAAGTATAAATATGCTCACTTTGCAAATAAGGAGCAATAAACTTTTTGTAGATATCTGGCGGTGTTGTTTTCGCTAAGAGATAACGATATACTTCATTAAATTGTTGTGAATCATTCTCTGCGTCAAACATTATCATTGTATCGCATAAAATAAACCGTCCAGAATTTTTAAGAATGTTCTTTACATTTTTAAGTGCTTGTATTTTACAACTATGTTTTACTTGATGAAAAACAAGGGAGCTGACTACAATATCAGCCTTGTTATCATAATTGAAACATTCAAAAGAGCCTTGAATATATTGTATATCATATCCAGCATTACGTTTTTTCGCTTCTTCCAAATTTTCAACGTTTGGCTCAATCCCAATAGTCCGCATTGATTGTAATGAGCAATTCCTTGTAAGGTTCCCCCAACCGCAACCTATATCAATAACAGTATCAGAATTAGTAATATTTGCTTTTTGCGAAATATTTTCTACAAGAATAGGCGTACTTTCAAAAGTGTTTCTTCCATCTGGACTTGTTAAATTGTGAACATATTTATCTAATATGCTATCCCAAGTTATTATCATAGCTATTCCTCCTTTCCAACTTTATTGTAAATCCTCCAGCACACAGGAAAGTCAACACCTTAATTAAATTATTTTGTAATAAGAGTAGCATATATGATTTATTGATGCCAATAATATGATATGTGTAATCATATGAAATCGTTTTGTCTGTACCACCTTTTTAATTTTAACATTCTCACCCCTTGACGCAAAAATACCACTGTGAAGTTTTTTTCACAATGGTATTCTAAAAATAAATATTTCATTGAAACTTCTGGTAAGATGGAAAATATTATACCTTACCTATTGTTCTGGTATATTTCTTTGTCGAATCTTCAACTACTTTCAACTGTCCTCTTTCCAACATTAATTCAATCCTTACTGCGTACCACCAGTCTCCGATACTCAAAGGATATTTTCCAAGAATATTACCAATCAACCTAGCCTCCTTGATTGGTTTATCTGTCATTTCTTTTACTATAAGATAATCATAAAAATCATCCGAGACACCAACAAGGCGCCCATTAATCAATGCACGCAAAGAACTATTATCCTCAACTAACTTCGACCATTCATCCGCAAACATGATTATTTCCATTTTGGATAATTTCTTTTTCAAATCCAAAAACTTATTGAAATCCTCTGGTACAATTTCACCCCAATTTTGATATGTTATCACATTTTCTTTCTTTATTATATAGTCTGGCAATTTTACAACGGATATTTCACATTCAAACTTTCTTAATACCGAACAAATATAATAGAAACCACATAAAGAATATGGGGCATTACTATACCAAATGCGCAACGGATGACCTTTTCGAGCAAATTCTATCAATCTGTTTAATTCATGCACATATTTGTTTCCCGCCTCATGCAGTTCCTCTAATACTTCCAGACTATCCTCCCATCCATTCTGAGTATACATAGAAAAGATTAACTCCCTGCGGTATTGACTGTCTATCGCTTCCTTAATATCACCAATATCAAGCATAAAACTAAGGCAGACTACCTCATCTTGTTTCCCCTGAGTCCTCCTTTTTTTCTTGTTTTTTCCCAAAAAGGAGGTTGAGCCATCATGACCACCAATAATTACATTTTCATCTTTAGCGGCTTTCATAGCTCCACTTTCACTCTCTCCAAACAATACCTCAACCATTTTGTTCCTCCTATGCTTTCTTTCCTAAAATTCCAACATCTGTGTTTTAATGATAATCGTGCGCAGAAGTATTCAAACATTAGCCTGAATGCTTCATAATATTCATATTTATTTTATCATAAAAATCTGTTAATGAAAATAAAATAACTCTTTGAACAGAGCTTTCGCATCAAATTTCCAGTGAAAAATTTAATTTTACTTAAATTGTACTTGATTACATTCATTTGAAAAAATGGTAAGTCTATA
>NZ_WSFU01000073.1 GCF_016820635.1 Anaeromonas gelatinilytica
TATACTTTAATTTTGGAATGATAAATATTTAAATTTTATTTGACTTCATATAGTTAGTCTTTAGATTACTTTATTGAATATCTGAGATGATTTTTTCTACATCTTTAATATTTAATTTATTCCTCTTATACTTTATATAAATATTTAATTTTTCTCCTGCCTTATATTTATTATCAAGATGCATAATAAGATTATCTCCATCCTGTTGAAACTCTAGATCTTTATTATCAAGTTTCACTTCTTCAATTTTAACATCTCTATAAAGTTTTACTGTTAATTTATCTGTATCTAACTTTAAGCGAATATTTAAATCTTCTTTGAACTCTAATCTCTTTTTTTTATCCACATTAACCGATAATTTTTCTAAATTATATTTATCTACTGTATATTGAAACTGTTCGTCCTTATAATTTTTTTCAGCAGATAAATTTTGAGATACTGATTCCATACTCTTAGATTTGTATATAAAATTTGGTATACCATTGTAATGAATAAGAGCTATACAAGGTAGAATTAATATAAATGCATATAATAAAAATACTTTTCCTTTTTTCTTTTCTTTAATACTCAATGATAAATATAAAATTATCACCATTACAAATAAATATATCAGACTATGTAAAAATCCCTGTTGACCAATATTAACAATATTTATAATCCTTCTAAAATTATCTAAATGTACTCTTGATATTACTATTTCATAAATATCTCTTCCTAAAGGTCCTATTATTATAGACAATAATACAATAAATATATAAGCTATATTACTCTTCATAAATACTCCAATAATAAATCCAATAGTTACAGATATTAATGAACTTAAATAAAAATATATAATTGCCTCAACTATTATCCAAATTGGATTCTTTAAAACAATACTAGTTATTATCATAAATATAATAACGATTAAATTAACACAAGAAATATATATATAACTTGCTATAATTTTTGCATTTATTGTTATATGTCTATCTCCAATCACTAAAAAAAGTTCTCTATAATTCTCTTTTTCATCTCTTGTATTAGATTGATATCCTATAATCATGCTTCCTATCATAAGTGCTTGTACTAAAAATCCTGAAAGTGTTAAATGGGATACACCATACCTTATGCTAAAAAAAAGATAAAATAATAATAATGGAATGATCAAATAATTCCATTTACTTCTGTATAACATCCTAAATTCCATAGTAATAATTTTAAATAACTTCTTCATATTACCCTCCATTTTATTTTTTTTTAACTTTGTAATGCTTTAAATATTCAGAAATACTGATAACATTTTCCCTTATTAATTTTAAAAAACTTATTACGATTTTTCAACAAAAACGGACAAACGACAGATATAGACGTATAAACGACATAAAATCTCGTTTATACACCACTAATTGTCATTTGCCCATTTGAAAAATTCACTATTTAATTTATTATATATATTATTTCCTGTTAATGATAATTATAATTAATATTATCATAACTAACCCTATACTTAACATGATCTTTAATGTATTTCTTATTTCTTCTTTTTTATCTATATTCTTTAAAGAATATAGATAAGCCAAAATTAAAATTATACACAATGCAACTAAACTCCACAATAATCCTGATTTCATATATCCCTCCTCCTTATTTAATCATCTAATTCTTGTGACTGATACATATTCACCAATTTTTTTGTATTTCTAATTAAATTTTCTTTTTTACTCTTTATTGCTATAAAAATCACAATTATCATCATAATAATTCCTGATAGCAAATACATACCTATCATTTTATAACTAACTTCTAAATACTTATAGAAAAAAATATGTATAAATGGGAATATGAAATTTATAATACCTAATATTGAAGTTAAATACTGTTTTATTTTTGAAAAATCTACATAATGTAACGTTGCAATAGAAATCATAGCTAAACCCATAAAAAAATTAACAAAACCTTGTATAAAAGGTATAATACAGCCACCAAAAATATTCCCCGAAAAAATATAGTATATAAAAGAAAATACTAAGAGTATTATCATAGAATATATAAAGCCTATAATACTTATTAATAAAGAATTGGTAATCCAAAATTTAAAGGGACTTATATTAGTTGATAACAAAACTTCACTATAGATTATATCTTCAACATTCCAATGAAATAAACTAGTCATTAATATTATGCCGAAACAATAATAACCAACTATTATATCTTGAGGAACATTCATAATTAATAAAATTCCCCCATATATAAATGGCAATAAATAATAAGTAATCGTTTTCGTTTTACTACCTTTAATTTCCTTTAATCTTTTCCAAATTAAAGCTTCCATCTAATACATCCCTTTCATAATCATTTTTTCTTTATTTAAATTAATAACAACTATTTCAAATAAACTACTTACAAAAGACTTAAAACGATTATCATTAGTGAATAGTATAATGTTATAATTAATCCAAAACTAATAAGTATCAGAAAAATAATATATAAAGGCTTAAATTTATTGACTGAATATCAAGTCCAAATTACAAAGTTCTTCAAACGTACCTTCTTTTTTTAGCTCTCCCTCTTTTATAAACCCATAAACATCACAAATTTTTTCAAGTTGACTTAAATGATGAGAACAAATAAAGACTGTAACTTCATTCCCTTTTATCATCTCTATATATTTACGTAACATAAATATTATATCTAAATCTAACCCTCTAGTAGGCTCATCAAGAATCAACAATTTAGGTTTATTTATAATTGCTCTTGCTAATGCTAATCTTTGCTGCATTTCTCTAGAAAAGAAAACTATATTATCATCCTTCCTATTTATAAGTTCCACAAACTCTAGAACCTTTTTTATTCTATTCTCTCGTTCTACTCTTTTCGAATTAGGATAATAAATTCTATCAAAAAACTCTATATTTTCCCATGCAGATAAACTTTTATAAAGTCCTAAATGATCAAATAAGCAACCAATATCCTTTCTAATCTTGTCAAATTTATTGGTATTTACATTTACACCATTTACCATAACTTTTCCCTCTGTTTGTTGATACAAATTAAGTATAATTCTTATTAAAGTTGTTTTTCCTGCACCATTTGGTCCTATTAATCCATAAACTTGATTTTCTTTCACATGAATATCTATATTCTGTAAGATAATTTTATTTTTAATCTTCTTACTTACATTGTCTATTAAAATCTCCACTTGCCCTTCTTCCTTTCTCTAATTTTAGTTATTAAAATGACAAAATTCATCCTATAAATATGTAACACTATTTTGAAGGGAGAAATTTATATTAATTTCAGGTAAACAATTATATATTTATAATTTAGTTCCGGTTTTATGAGAATTTTAAATACTTAAATAATTTTTTATTATATCTAAAATTAACATAAAGAAAATTTTGAATCTTCTTTACACATATAAAGATTTGTAAATCTTTTATCTTTATTTAAATCTTATAATATTTTTACATTCTTTTTCAATAAAAATGGACAAACAACACTCTAATATGTATAAACAACATTTTAGTCGTTTATGCATATATATATGTCGTTTGTCCATTTTATAATTTTAATTTATAAAATATTATCTTTAATTTACTACACTATCCAAAATCATAATCATTCTCAAACCTTAGCTATATTCATCTAAATCATTATGTCTAATCATACAAATCAAAGCAAAAGCAAAATATAAAAAGACCCCTTCTATAGTCATACCATCATTGATATTAGTAAAATGGACAAACGACACTTTTAGGTGTATGAATAACATTTTATGTCGTTTATACATCTATATCTGTTGTTTGTCCATTTTACTTTCAAAAATTTATAATTTGTGATATTTTATTATAAAAGAAATAATTAAAGGGTGAAGCATATTGATTGATAAAATAGTAAATAGCATTCATACTTTTTTTATTCAAAATATAGACCTAGAGGAAACTGATAGTATAAAACTTAAATATACTTTACAAGTTATAATAAGCGAATTATCCAAAGTAATTATATTATTAATTATTTTCAGCTTTATAGGTAAAAGAATATATCTAGTTTATTCCATAATAACTCTACTATCTATTAGAATATTTACAGGAGGATTACATTTTAAGACTTATAATGGTTGTCTAATATCTTCATGTTTCTTCTTTTTAATAATATTAATTGCATCTATAAATGTTCCGCTAAATTCTTTAATACTTGTTACCTTATTTGTATTTACTATAATATCTGTAATTTTTTTAGCTCCTATTCCATCTAAATCAAGACCAATGTATAGTACACCTAAAATAATAAAATTCAAAATTTTAGGTATATTATCAATTTTGCTTCATTATTTATTATATTTAATTAATAATGAAGCACTTTATGCTACTAACTCAATATGGGTATTAGCATTTCAAGCTTTACAATTAATTATAGGAAAGGGGGTATTCTTATATGAAAATAAAAGGCTCAAACTTCAAAAAGGCAATTAATTCTATATGTAGTATTCTTGTACTAGCTTCCCCAATATTAGTTTCAAAATCTGCCTGTTATCTTTTCTGGGGTGAACCTGAATGTCCTGAAGCTTTAAAACAAGAAATAGAAAACAGATAATCCCCCCCATTAAAAAACCATAGTACAGTTTAATTATTATAGTTAAGCTTACTATGGTTTTTTTATTATAAATTAAATGATTATCTAAATATAATCCTGAATACAAGGAAATTAGAATTATATTCTTCTCTAAATTTATTTAAAACTTCTATTTCTCCATCATATTTCTTTAATACTTCCCTTAAATTATACAGCCCGTAGCCTCTTCCCTTTGATTCTTTAGTAGAAAATTCCTTAATAAAAAATTCACTAATATCTTTTTGACTCATATAATGATATTTATTAGATACTTCTATGATATTAAATTTTTCATCCCTTTTTACAATCAACTCAACAATATTATCCTTTACATTAGTTTCAAAGGCATTATCAATTAGATTACCTACTATTTCTATTAATTCAAAATCTTTTAACACCGTATCTAAATTATAATTGTATACTGAAACATTAAATCTAATTCCCTTATCCTCAGCTTCTCTCTGTTTGCTATATAAAAACCCTGCAAGTATCTTATTGTTTATTTTTATTAAATTACTTATTTTCTTATTACTTAATTCTTGGGTATAATCCTTGATATATTTTGATATTCCCTCGGTATCATCACTAGTTAATGCAATCATATTTAAAGCCTGTATATGATTATCAAATTCATGTTGTTTCTCCCTTACTTCTTTTATTAAATCTTCAATTACTGTAAAATACTTATCATATAATTGTAATTGTTTAGACTCATATTCATTCTTAAGTCCCCTTCTTAATATAACAAAATTGATAAATACGATAATCAAAGATAAGACTGAAAACATAATGAAATTATCAAATATGTTCTTTATATCTAATTTCCAATAAATTAAAGCAAAAAGAAGTATAATAAAAATATTAGTAATTAAATATTTAAAGAGTTTATTAGACTTTTCTATATATTCTAATAAAATGTATAAAGGTAATTTATATACTATTAAAATAACTAATACAATAGAAATACCTTGAGAAATTAATCCATTCATAAAATTATAATCTATATCAGTTAAAATAATCTTAAGAGGCATGATTGAAATAAGTTGAGCACACAATAATAAAACAGTTGTTATTAACCACAAATATATTGTTTTCATAATACTTTTTCTGTAAAACAAGTATATAAATAATAATGAAAATGACATAGTAAAGAAGATATGATATCCTTTCATAACAAATTTTTCTACTGGAATACTAGCGAATGAAAACATTAAAAGATAGAGTGCTATTCTTTTTATATTTTTGGGTCTCTTTCTCAATAATCCATGAGATATCATTATATATCCTATTATATCAAATAATGACATAATAAAAGATTCAAATATTGTCATATTAAGTCCTCACATAAATTTTCTTTAAATTTCCTTCCAATTGGAACAGGTCCTTTTAATCTTTTCAAATATACATAATTATTGGATTTATCTACTTTTTTGATAAATTTATTATTTATAATAAATCCCTTATGACATCTAATAAAATCATCCGACAATTCATTTATAATCATCTTTAATGTATAGGAGGATGTTACAAAGTTTTCTTTCGCTGTTTTTATGTATAATTTCCTATTCTTAGCTTCTATATAAATAATATCAGCTTGTCCAATAACATATGTATAATTTTCTTGTCTTATTTTTATAGTTTTTTCTTCTCGCTTTTCATTAATACCATATTTAATAATATCATTAAATACTTTCTCTACTTCTTCCTTAGTGAAAGGCTTTATAATATAATCATAACAATGAATCGTTCTAAAGGCTTCTAATTCTCTAGTAGGTATAGCTGTAATAAATACTATAGGAATAAATTTATACTTCTCTATCCCTCTTATCTCCTTAGCTAATTCTAATCCCGAATAATCTTCCAATTGAATATCTAAGAAAAAAGCATCTATATGATACTTTTTACTATACTCTAAAGCTTTAGAAGCAAATCCAGTAGTTAGAACCTCTAAACTATTATCTATAGAGTATATTATTGATTTTAATCCTTCACTAATAATATTGTCATCTTCAACAATTAATATCTTCCCCATTAAAATCACCCCTATTTTTATTCTCTAACAGAAAATAAAATAGTTCATATTCTTATACAAATTATACCAATAGTTGTACAAATATTCAATCTATCTCTACTTATAAAAATTATCTATAAATTTATTATATATTGTTTAACTATTTATCTATTCTGCAAATTAATTATTTTCCTTGAAAATCCATATTTCCATGCTACTTTATTCACCAATATCAATATAAATAGATATATATATTTACCATAAGGTATCATCGTAGATGCAAGATGAATTGCCAATAAAACTCCAAATAATAATAAGGATTGAAAAGCCTGAAGTATACCTCCTTTATTAGTAGAACCAAAGGGTTCAGAAAAAGGTAATATTTTTTCTCCGATTTTATGATTTACATATATCCCAAAAAACAAACTCATATAAACTATTACTAAGTCTATTAATACCTTGCTTTTAAACAAAAAGAGAAAAACTATAGCTACAAAAATAAATACTGGAGTTACTAAATTAATAAATAATGCCTTTAATGTTCCCTTATATACATTGTCATAATTTACTGTGAAAAATTTATATATCCAAGCTCCTTGATAGTTCCCTGAATATCTTATCATTTGAATAATAGTGGTAATCATAAATCCAGTAAAATAAATCGAAAAATAACTTTTGGAATTTGAAAGACTCTCTAAACCACCATCAAAACCCATTCCCACTATCATGACAAAAGGAAATATTAAGCTAAATCCTAGATTAGGATATACCCTTAATTTAAAATTTCTTTCATTCTTCATAATATTAGAAGCAAAATTATAAAAAGTTCTTTCTTCCTTACTATTACAAATTATATTACTTATTAATTTATTAAATCTATTTTTTCTCTTTCCTTTTCCATCTGCTTGATTTAATTTTTCAAGATTCCTCTCAAAGGCCGGTATAAACATAATATATAATATAATAGAAATAATAGGCACTACTATAGCTAAAATAGAATAAACAATAATATAATTTTCTCTATTACCATTTAACAATAACTCAAAAATTGAAGCAAACCATACTGGAGGCAAAAAATAACTCCACCAAGTAGGATTAAAATTGACTTCAAATATTTCTGTAAAACTAAATACTCTTCCTATTAATTGATAAGCTATAGTTATAAAAATTGTTAATCCTATTTGCACATAATTGATAATATCTTTTAATTTTTCTCCACTAAAAGCCTTCAATATAATTAAATATACTAAAGCAGTAATCATAATTATAAACAAATCTACTAGTATTATTAAAAAAAGATATAATAAGAAAAAAACAATTCCCTTATTAAACAACGAAGCTATCAAAGAAGGCGCTGCCATTGTCATAGTAATCATAAATATATAAATACAAATATGTAATATTTTAGCTACATTTAAAGTTTTACTATCTACCGGTTTTGTATATATCAATATCTTATCTCTTACATCCAACAAGACTGAACTAAAATCAGATATTAAAGATGCCATCATCATAAACATAAATATCCCAAACACTATACTCATCGAAAAAATATAATTATCGCTTATAAAAATGAAAGGAATTAAAAACAAACCTATAAATATATACAATGGTAAAGAACGAAGGAAATTATTTTTATCTTTATCTACTTTTTTATTATCTTGAATATTTACAGTTGCCGTTCTTCTACTATCTAATAATAATTTCACCTGAAGAATTCTTCTCATTATAGTATAATCTACTCCCATTTTTCTAAACAAAGCTTTAAATCTATCAATAAATTTTAATACTCTATAATCTTTCATCTGTACCATCCCTTTTTATAGTAGATACAATATCTTGAGCTATTTTTTTATGTTCCTTAAATCCTGTTAATTCATTAAAAATATGTTCTAAAGATCCTTCATTTAATTGAGAGTTTAAATCTTTCATACTTCCGTCAGCAACTATTTCTCCATCATTTATTAGTATTATTCTATCACTTAACTTTTCTACTACTTCCATGATATGAGATGAATAAAATATAGTCTTTCCATCACGAACAAGCTCCGATAATACCTCTTTAAAAACCATCACACTATTAGCATCTATACCACTTAATGGCTCATCTAAAAATAATATATCTGGATCATTTAAAAGACTTGATATTATTAAAACCTTTTGTTTCATACCTTTTGAAAAAGAGTTTATCCTACCATCATAAACATCTCTTATACCAAATAACTCCATTAGTTTTTCTGCTTTTTTATCTACATCAGATGAATCCATTCCATATAATTCTCCCATGAAAATAAGATATTCCCTAGCTGTTAGATTTTCATATATATCAGCAGTCTCAGGTACATACCCTATCCTTCTCTTATATTCTACAGGATCATCCTTAATATTTTTCCCAAATATTTTTATATCTCCCTGATATTCATCTATCAGTCCTAACATTATCTTTACGGTAGTACTTTTTCCTGCCCCATTTGGGCCTATGTATCCTATGATTTCCCCTTTATTTATATCTAAATTAATATTTTTTAATACTTCTTTGGTGCCATAGGATTTTTTCAAATTTCTAATAGTTATTATTGATTCCATAATCCCCCTCCTTTTGAATTCCATAATATTATATCATATTTAACAAATGATATATTCACCCTCACTTTGATTATTAATTTAAAAATTATATATTATTAATTATTACATTCTCTATATTTCATGATATACTTATTATAACAAGATAATTTCAAAATACTAAATAGAGTTTATTCCTTTTCTAATTATAAATCATAATTCTTACTTTATCATATAATTTACTTTCTAATAATTGAATATATTGTAATCCTATATTTTTTATTATATAATCATAGGCAAATAAAGGAGTAGATTATGGAAAAAATATATTCCCCTGGAGAAAAAATTAAAAATATAAGAAAAGATTTAAAATTAAAACAAGTAGATATAACTGACAGAAAAATAACTAGAAATTTAGTAAGTGCCATCGAAAATAATAAGGCAAATTTAACTAAAAAAACAGCCATTACTATTGTACATACCATTAATAAATATTGTAAGGAAAATGATATTGATTTCAATATAACACTTGATTATATTATGGAATCAAAATCATCCCAGGCTATTAAGCTTGTAAATAAATATATTAATGAATTAAATTTAGAAAAAGATAATTTATACGAAAATTTAAATGATATTGATGAGTTATTACTTATTATTACAGATAACAAAGAAAAATCAATAATATTAGAAAAAATCGGAGATATCTTATTAAATAATAAATTATACTTAAAAGCATTTAACTACTATACAAAAACTTTTGAAAATCTATTATTATCTCATGATAAAATAAAGCTTTCTGAAATTTATTTTAAATTAGGAAAAACTTGTTTATTTCTTAAAGAATATACTCAAAGTATTTATTTTAACAAAAATGCTATATCACTATTAAAAACTCAAGATACTATAGATCCCAAGCTATATATAAAATGTAACTTTAATCTAGCTCTGGGCCTAGTAAAACTCAAGAAATATGAAAAAGCTATTGACATCTTAAATAAGCTTGAAAAATCAAATATTACATTAAATAATAAGCAAAAAATTAATATTCTAGTATTAAAAGGTAATACTTATTCCTATATAAATGATTATGATAATGCTTTGATTTGTTATGAAGAATGTATAAAATTAGCTGAAGATAAAAGTTTAAATAAGCTCTTATCTTTAATTTATATCAATGTTGCAGCAGTTTATGAAAAACTTCAAGAATATCAAAAATCTTTAGACTATACTTTATTAACATTAGATTTAATAAAAAAATATGATAGAGAAAGCTTACCTGAAACATATTATGCCCTTGGAAAATTATATATAAGTTTAAAGGAATATGATAAAGCTAAAACCTATTTAACTAGGCCATTATTAGGCTATGAATATAATATTGATAATGAATTATTAATAAAAATATACCTTCAATTATTAAAATTACATAAAATAACTAAATCTTTTAAAGATATATATGCTCTTATAAGTATTGTTGAAAGTAAATTTGATTTAGAAAGCTCTACTAAAGATATTCCTAAATCAAAAGTAGAACTTTTCTATTTAAATGCTATAGAATTTTTATTTGATAAGGATCAATTAACCACTAAAAGGTTGTTTGATAATTTAAAAAGAGGGAAAGAAAAAAATGAAACAAATTAAAAAAGTCAGCACAATTATTATTCTTACTTTAATATTGTGTTCTTCTACTACTGGAATTTCTTTAAGT
This sequence comes from Anaeromonas gelatinilytica, assembly GCF_016820635.1. Classification (GTDB taxonomy): domain Bacteria; phylum Bacillota; class Clostridia; order Tissierellales; family SIT17; genus Anaeromonas; species Anaeromonas gelatinilytica. The sequence goes on from NZ_WSFU01000073.1 coordinate 10,881, forward strand.
GAACATGAAGACCCTGGTCCTATGGGTGGAGTAGTCAAAAATCTATAAATAATCCCAAGCTTTACGTGATATGCCTCACCTCTTAGTAGGTGTATATATTGGTACATTTATCCAATGCCTTTATTGAGTAGGATATTTTAGTCTAGAAAAAAGTATAGAGGGGAAATTGAATCTTTTAAATCTAGATATCAATTCCCCTCACCCTTTAATTTTGGTTTTAATATATATCTCAGTATTTTAAATATAGTTGTAATAATAAAATACATCA
>NZ_WSFU01000059.1 GCF_016820635.1 Anaeromonas gelatinilytica
ATTTTTAAATGACCCTTAGTAATATAACAAATTTAATTTTATAAGTCAACATCTTTTTTATATTCATTAATTTTGTCATATTTAATTATTTTATATAATATACTATCTATTTTTTACTATCATAAAATATTTATTCAATAATATAATTATTTAAGAGGTGATTAAATGAAGCATGTTACTATAGTACAAGATTCAAAAGATAATAGTTTATTAAAAGAAAAAGTAAACTCTTGGATTGAAAAAAATAAAAAAAATATACTAAATATAATCAATATTGAATATACTAATACTAATTATATGTATGTAGCAACTATTACTTACGAAGAAAAAAACAAATAATATGACGATTGATTTAATAATAGACAAAAGAGGATATTTTTAATACAATATAGGCATAATTAAAGGAAATGAAAGGAATGTGATACAATGTCCGAAAAAATCAAAAGAAAAAATAGTCCCAAAAATAACTCTCCCGAAAATAAAAATAAACCTAATAATAATTCTTCTACACAAAAGTTCTTACTAGTATTGGGTATTATAATACTTTTATTATCATCATTTTTTATTGCTGCCATCTTTGCATCTAAAAATTATGAAGGAATTTTTAATTTTATAAAAAATAATATATTTTAAGCTAATAGAGCACTTATTCAAAAAAACAAATTAGGTAATCTCCTCATGGGTTTGAAGAATCTATTAAAGTAGAGCAAAATTAAGTAGATATTCTATTAGAATATCTACTTAATTAATTTTACTACCAGCCTCCTGATGCACCACCACCACCAGAAGAGCCTCCACCGCCAGATGATCCCCCACCACGGCCTGATCCTCCGCCTCTTCCTCTTCCTATACTTCTTATTAACATATAGGTCAAGAAACCATTAAAAAACCTAAAATCTATAAAAATAAAAACTATAATTAAGATAGCAATAATCAGCTTCTTAATATTACTCATACCACCATCTACTATATCTTCTGTGTCTTCATTTCTATATTCACTAGTATCTTCTTCACCTATACCTTCATATTCATTTTCTATTTCTCTTACTATTTCATTGAATGCAAGTCTTATTCCTTCATCATAATTACCCTGTTGAAAATTAGAAATAAGATAATCATCTCTTATGCGACCTACTTTACCATCAGGCAAAGCTCCCTCTAATCCATATCCAACTTCTATTCTTACTCTACTATCTTTGGGTGCTACTAATATAAGAACACCATTATCCTCTTCACTGCTTCCTATTTCCCACTCTCTAAAAAGTTCATTTGCAAACTCCTCAATACTACGTTCCTGTAAAGAATTGACTGTAGCTACTACTACTTGAGATCCATATTTACTATATATCTCGTTATTTACTGAAACTATATGATTTTCACTACTAGAATCTAAAATATTAGCTTCATCATATACATAAAATTCATGACTAGGCTCTGGGATGTCAAAATTATCTGCCCAAACTACATTAAAACTAAATATTATAAAAATTAATAGCAGTACACTAAATATTTTATTTTTACACATCTATATCACCTATTCAAAATTTACATCAGGCACTTCTGTATCCTCTTCTGATACCTCAAAATATTCTCTTTGTTCTATTCCAAATATTCCTGCCACTATATTTGTAGGAAATCTTCTAATCTTGCCATTTAAATCTCTTGCAGATTCATTATAATCTTTTCTTGCCACAGCAATCCTATTTTCTGTACCAGCTAATTCGTCTTGAAGTTGCATAAAGTTTTCATTAGATTTTAATTCTGGATATCTTTCTACAACTACATTAAGACCTTGTAATGCACCAGTAAGCTCTTGATTAGCATTAGCCAACTCTTCTGGAGAATCTGCTGCTACAACTCTAGATCTTGCTTCAGTTACTCCAACTAATATATCTTCCTCTTGAGCTGCAAATCCTTTCACTGTTTCTACAAGATTAGGAATTAAATCAGCTCTACGTTTCAATTGATTTTCTACTTGTGCCCAAGAGTTATTTACTTCCTCATCTAACGTAACTAAATTATTGTAATTTCCTGCAATAACTGCAATAGGAACACCTATTATAAGCACTATTATAACTATTATCATTATTTTTTTATTCATCTTTATCTCCCTTCCTAATTTTTAAAATCTAATTAAATCTTATTACCATTTACTATTATAGTCAATAGAAATTATTTTCCTCTCTCGTACATCTTATCATAGATCTTTTCTGGAACAAATAATCCTCCAGTAAGCCACATTATATGACTTCCTTCCCTATTATTTATAATAGGACCTTTAAGACTAGATACCGCTAATATTTCATTATATTTTATTTCTAATTTATTCTTCATATCATCAAATAACAATTTATTTGGATTTACCCATGCAATCGCCTCCATTCTTTTTATTTTATTTAATATTTTCTTACTATATTCATCCATATTCATCTGTCTATTACAAAATACAAATAGTGCCTTTTCAAAGGGATATAATTTAAACTGAGTTTGTACTATCATACTTAATCCATCTATACTTTTTCTAATGTCAGTTACTTCACAAGCTAAATATACTTTGTCTATTTTATCTATATTTAACACGACTTTATAATAACCTCAAAAATATTAGCTAAAGATACCTTATCATTGTTTGGAATATGAATTCTAGCTTTACCTATCTCAAT
>NZ_WSFU01000145.1 GCF_016820635.1 Anaeromonas gelatinilytica
ATGTCCTTCATCATCTGTATACTCTATATCTGTTGGATCTTGTGTTTCTAATAAATAATCTTCTGCTAAATCAGCTTGCTCAGCCCATGATGCTTGAGCTTCACCATTTTCTACCATTCCATACTCACCAGATTCCGATCTAGTGATTTTATCAGTACCTCCATCTTTATGAGCACCATTCCATTCAGCTTCAACTATTTTTTCATCTTCTACTTTGAGAGTAACAACATATTTCCAGCCACTATCTCCAAAGCCATCTTCTTGAGCAAAATAAGTTCCATCTTCATAATTTCCTGCTTCAAAAGAAGATTCTTCTGTTTTATTTTCTGTATCTGTTGATGCTGGCTCTTTTTCATCTGCACCACAACCTACTAGTACACTTGCTGATACAAATAATGCAAGACCCAATGATAAAAATCTCTTCATTGTCATTGATAGTTCCCCCTTATTTTTTATTGGTTCACATATGATTATAAGTTAACGATAATATTTTGTCAATAGTTAGTTATTATTTAATAAACTTCGTAATAGTTCTTGTTTTATTATGATTTGATAACAATATTCTTGATTTTTATGTTCATTGAAGACATCGTGTTTTATTGATATTATTATAATTAGTTAAAATATTTAGGAGATGATGAAATGAAGAAAATTGTATTAGCTGGTGGTTGCTTTTGGGGTATAGAAGAATATATGATAAGAATCGAAGGAGTTTTAAATACTAAAGTTGGTTATGCTAATGGTACAACAAAAAATCCATCTTATGAAGAAGTATGCACAGGATTAACCGGACATTGTGAAGCTTGTTATATTGAATTTGATGAAAAAATTATCTCACTACCAAAATTACTAGATAAATTTTGGTCTATCATTAATCCTATCTTAGAAAACAGGCAAGGTGGAGATATAGGTACTCAATATAGAACTGGTATTTATTATATAGATGAAAATGATAAAGACACTATACTATTATCCAAAGAAAAAGAACAAACAAAATATGATTCTCAAATTGTTACTGAAATAGAACCTCTGAAAGTATTTTATGATGCTGAAGAATATCATCAAAGGTATTTAAAGAAAAATCCTAATGGATATTGTCATATTGATTTAAGCAAATAGAACGTAGAAATTTCTACGTTCTATTTTTACAATTATCTTATTTAGCCCCCTTTGTCTCTACTTCTGGATTTATCTTTTTCCCTGCTTTCATAATCTCCATACTATATATATGGAATCATCAAATCCAGTATCACATCTCTATTAAATATATTTATAGCTTTTCTTGATTATAAAGTATATAAGTGAACATACATTAGTATACATAAGCATACGCTACTTATGTTCGTTTCCTTAACATATATGAATTCTTATTATAACTTGTTGTACTTTTTAATACTTTACACTATTCTTAAAAAGGAGTAGAATATACGTTAGGCTTTTAAACATACAGTGAAATTCAATATCAAAAACACTACAAAGGAGTGAATAAAATGAATACATTCATCAGTTTAGGTCTAGCCATTCTAATAGCAATAATTTTAGGTAAAACAATAAATAAATTAAAAATCCCTGCTATAACTGGTTATATAATAACTGGTTTATTAGTTGGAATTTCTGGACTAAATATTATAAATAATAACTTAATTAATGAATTAGGTTTTCTAAGTGACTTTGCCCTAGGTATTATTGCCTTTAATATTGGTAGTGAGTTGAAGATAGATGTAATAAAGACTTTAGGAAAATCTATATTTATAATTGCCATCTGTGAAGCTTTAGGTGCATTTATTTTGGTAACAGGCATAATGCTAATTTTAAAACAAGGCATAGGAATCTCTCTTATACTAGGAGCTATTGCTTCTGCTACTGCTCCAGCTTCAACTGTAATGGTTCTTAAAGAAAATAATGCTAAGGGTCCTTTAACTAGTACTCTATTAGGAGTAGTAGCAATAGATGATGCAATAGCTTTAATGATATATTCTGTCTCAGCAGCCATTGCAAAAGTATTTATAAAACATGAAGTTGTTACAATTTATAAAGTTCTTATACATCCTATAAGTGAAATAATAATATCAGTAATTATAGGTTCTTTATTAGGTATATTACTTTCTTATTTAATTAGTAAATCTAAAAATAATTCAGAACTTCTATCCTTTATTATTGGTGCTATTATTTTATTAATGGGGATTGCGACTAGGTTTAATTTATCTCCTTTACTTGCTTCAATGAGTTTAGGTGTTATGATTGCAAATACTACTTCACAACATAGAAGAATATTTTCAATGTTAGAAAATTTTTCTCCACCTATTATTACAACTTTTTTTATACTAGCAGGATCAAGACTTGATATTGCATTAATTCCTAAAATCGGTTTAATAGGATTAGCTTATTTATTATTCCGTATATTAGGAAAATTATCTGGTGCAACTTTAGGAGGATATATCTCTAACGCTCCTACCCCTGTAAAAAAATATATTGGTTTAGGCTTATTATCTCAAGTTGGAGTTGCAGTAGGACTTGCTATTACTGTGAATAAAGAATTTACAGGAACTGACCTAGGCAATTTAGTTATTACTATTCTCTTAGGAACAACTATTATAACTGAAATAATTGGTCCTATCGCCACTAGAAGTGCTATAATAAAATCTAAAGAAGGAAATTAAGACCAGCTAGTAAAAGTCAATAGAAAAAATTAAAAAACATGAAAAAACTATGAATA
>NZ_WSFU01000055.1 GCF_016820635.1 Anaeromonas gelatinilytica
CTTTTGATAGAGAAGCCTTTAGTAGTTTAGAACTCCACTCCTTTAGGTGTGGGAGCAGTCAGTCTATGGAATATATTAAAGCAATTGGTCATATGGTTATAATAGATAAAAATAATGATAAGATTAAGTTTTATCAAAGTAAAGGATATACAGTTAGAAAAGAAAGTATTCATGATATATTTTTGAATAAATTTTTTATGGGAAAAGGAAGAAATATCAGATTAAAATTCCGGAATAGAGGAAAAAGTTTGCGTAGAAGGAAAAATATTTTTAGTATAAATATCATAAATTTTAATAATGTAAAATTTAGAGACTGAAATGGTTCAAATTTTAGGAAAGTTATATTTTTAATATACTATATTGCTCATTTTATGCTGTACAAACATTGGCATAGTAATTGCATAATATATAAATATAAAAAGCATAAGGAGTGAGCGATATGACTAATAAAAAAGTAAATAATCATTTAATGATAGATGGGTGTGATACTATTGAATTAGTTCGAAAATATGGTACACCTTTATATGTAATCTCCCAGAAAAAGATAGAGTATAAATGCAAGGAAATAAGAAATGAATTCTTAGCAAAATATGATAATACTAAAGCCCTATATGCTAGTAAAGCATTTTTAACTATGTCTATGTGCAAGATAATTGAAAAGGAAGGGTTAGGGCTTGATGTTGTATCTGGTGGAGAATTATATACTGCATTAAGAGCTGATTTTCCTAGAGAAAAGATTTTATTTCATGGAAATAATAAGAGTTATGAAGAATTATATATGGCTATTGAGAATAAAATAGGAAGAATAGTAGTTGATAATTTATATGAGTTAGAATTAATAGAAAAAATATCTAATAAATTAGATGAAAAGATTAATATTTTATATAGAGTAACACCAGGTATTAATAGTGATACTCATAAGTATATTATTACTGGTCAGAAGGATTCTAAATTTGGAATTCCATTAGAAAAAAGTGTGCTTTTTCATGCAGTAGAAAAGGCTATAGAATCAAAAAGAGTTAAATTAAAGGGTTTTCATTTTCATTTGGGGTCTCAATTATTTGATAATTCATATTATATTAAAGCAACAGATATAGTTATTAATCTTATGAGGGAATTAAAAGAAAGACTAGGATATGTAACAAAGGAATTAAATACAGGAGGGGGATATGGTATATCTCATATAAAGGATGACAATAAAGTATCCCTAAAATATTTTATTAAACCTTTAATGGAAAGAATAAATCAAAAGATCAATGAATATAATCTTTCTATGCCTCAGGTTATGATTGAACCAGGGAGATGGATAATAGCAGAAGCTGGAATTACTCTTTATACAATTGGTAATATTAAAAAAATATCAGGAGTTAGAACTTATATAGCTGTAGATGGTGGCATGACAGATAACTTAAGATCATCTCTTTATGGAGCTAAATATAATGGAGATATAGCTAATAAGATAGATGATAAGAAAGTAAATTTAGTAACTGTAGCAGGGAAATGCTGTGAATCAGGAGATATATTAATTGAGGATTTAATGGTTCCTAATATAAATCCTGGAGATATTTTAGCAATATATAATACAGGAGCATATAATTTTTCCATGGCAAACAATTATAATAGAAACTTAAGACCATCTGTAGTCTTAGTTAAAAATGGTAAGGCTCAAATTATGGTGGAAAGACAAACTTATGAAGATTTATTAATAGGAGAAAAACTACCTGGAATAGTAAATTGTAAGGAATGTAGTCCATCAAAGATAAAGGGGGTCTTATAATTTTATATTGTGATGGCTATTTTCCAAAAATATATTAAGGAAGTGGGGAAAAATATATGATTAATATTATTTGGTTTCTATTTATTGTAATAGGAGTTATTGTAGCTGTATTTACTGGAAATATAACAGCTGTTACTGATGCTGCCATTGAAAATGCGGAATTAGCGGTGGAATTATCAATAGGCCTTGTTGGGATCATGGCTCTTTGGTTAGGAATTATGAAAATAGCTGAAGAATCGGGGTTAGTTAATATTTTAGCTAAGGCGGTAAAGCCTATAATGATTAGATTATTTCCAGAGGTACCAGAAGAACATCCTGCAATGGGAGCCATGATAATGAACATGGCTGCTAATATATTAGGTTTAGGGAATGCGGCTACCCCTTTAGGGCTCAAAGCAATGAAAGAATTAAATGAAATAAATAATGATAGTGATACTGCTTCAAATGCAATGTGTACTTTTCTCGCAATAAATACATCTAGTGTTACATTAATTCCAGCAACTGTAATAGCATATAGATCTGCAGCAGGTTCAGCTAATCCTACTGAGATAATAGGACCAGTAATTATAGCAACCCTTGCATCAACTATTGCAGCAATAATAGCTGTGAAATCATTACAAAAGTTACCAAGATTCAGCAAAACAAATCCAAATAACAATAAAAAAATAGTTGGATCTAAATAATTGAGGGGGATTATATGTTTGTTGAAATAATGGAGGGAATATCAAAGTATGCTATACCTTTTATTTTATTAGCTATACCTACTTATGGTGTATTTAAAAAAGTAAAAGTTTATGAATCATTTACAGAGGGGGCAAAGGATGGATTTACAACTGCAATTAAAATAATTCCGTTTTTAGTTGCTATGTTAGTATCTATAGGCATTTTTAGAGCGTCAGGTGCAATGGAAATATTAACTTCAGTATTAAGTCCCATAACGAATAAAATAGGAATGCCTGGAGAAACAGTACCAATGGCGTTAATGAGACCACTTTCTGGTGGAGGAGCTTCAGGGGTAATGAATAGTTTATTTGAGGCTCATGGACCAGATTCTTTTATTGGAAGATTGGCTTCTATAATGATGGGTTCAACTGAAACTACATTTTATGTATTAGCAGTATATTTTGGAGCCGTATCTATTAAGAAGACAAGACATGCTTTACCAGCTGGATTAATATCTGATGCTGTAGGTATAGTAGTTGCAGTAATAGTTGCTAATATAATGTTTTAAAATTAAGGGCTTAAGCCCTTAATTTTTTTAGAAAGGAAGGGATTATATGATTAAACCTAGAATGTTAAAAAAAGGTAGTACTATAGGATTAGTTGCACCAGCTAGCGATGCGCCTAAAGGAAATGTTAATAAGTCAATAAAATATTTAAAGAGTATAGGATTTAAAGTAAAAGTAGGTGAGAGTTGTTATAGTAAAAAAGGCTTTTTAGCAGGAAAAGATGTTTTAAGGGCAAAAAATATAAATGAAATGTTTGTAGACAAAAGTGTAGATGCTGTATTTTGTATAAGGGGTGGTTATGGTGTTCATAGAATATTAGATAAAATAGACTATAATTTAATAAAAGAGAATCCTAAAATATTTATGGGATATAGTGATATAACAGCATTACATATAGCTATTAACAAGATATGTGATTTGATAACATTTCATGGTCCTATGACAGTAAGTGATATGAAAGATGGTTTAGATGAATTATCATTGCAATATTTAAAGAAAATAATTATGACATCCAATGATTTAATAGAAGTAAATAATCCTAAAGAAAATAAAATAAAAACTTTAGTCAAAGGGAAAGTTGAAGGAGAAATAATAGGAGGAAATTTAGCTTTAGTTTCTGCAACTATAGGTACACCTTATGAGATTGATACAGATGATAAAATTTTTTTTATTGAGGATATTGGAGAATATACATTTTCCATAGATAGAATGTTAATGCAATTAAAATTAGCAGGAAAATTAGATAATCTTCGAGGAATAGTATTAGGAGATTTTAATAATTGTATTCCACAGGATAAAAATGATCATACTTTAATAGAAGTATTTCAAGATATATTAGTACCTTTGAATATACCAATAATTTATAATTTAAAATCTGGGCATTGTACTCCTAATATAGTGTTACCTTTAGGAGGTAAAGTTGAAATTGATGGGTATAGAGGTAAATTATTTATAAAGGGGAGTGTTGTAATAAATGAATAATATACTAGAAAAGTCTAATTCTATTAAAGATTGGTTAATAAATATAAGAAGAGAATTTCATATGTATCCTGAATTAGGTATGGAGGAATTTAAAACTTCACAAAAAATATGCGATTTATTGGACGAGATGGGTATAGAATATGAAAGAGGAATTGCGAATACAGGAGTAGTTGGAATTATAAAAGGAAAAAAGGAAGGGAAGACAGTAGCTCTTAGAGCTGATATGGATGCTTTACCTATAGATGAAAGAAATGATGTTTATTATAAATCAAAAATAAAAGGTAAAATGCATGCTTGTGGCCATGATGCACATATGACAATACTTATGGGTACAGCTAAGATTTTAAATGATATGAGAGATGAATTAAAGGGAAAAGTAAAATTAATATTTCAACCTGCTGAAGAAACAGTAGGAGGAGCAAAAAAGATGATAGAAGAGGGAGTCTTAGAAAATTTTAAAGTTGATGCAGTGTTTGGATTACATGTGGCTCCAGAGATTCCTGTGGGTAAGATAGGTATAAAGTATGATAAAATGAATGCATCTTCTGATACATTAGAAATTAATATATTTGGTGAAAGTACCCATGGAGCTTATCCTCATAGTGGTATTGATAGTATAATGATAGCATCTCAAGTTATTAATGCTTTGCAAACAATAGTAAGTAGAAATGTAAATCCTATTGATTCTGCAGTAATATCTTTGGGGACAATACAAGGAGGTAACTAACAGTTAAAATGTTGACAGCCTCCCATGTTCATAAAGAGCATGGAGTGATACGAAAGTATCCAAAATCCTT
>NZ_WSFU01000049.1 GCF_016820635.1 Anaeromonas gelatinilytica
GTTGTTGTTTTAGTTTTTCTATATTCATTCATATATACATTGTATTAGTTATGCTGATAAACCGCAATAACTATTAAAAAAATATCGCTTTCATCCCACATCTGAAGAAGTGGGCTTTCTCGCTCATAAGTTCTGCAAAAGAAAACAAAATGATTCTATTTTCTACTCATAGTCTTGACACTGTGGCAAATTTCTCTGATGAAGTAATATTTTTAGGTAAATTTCATCGGTTTTATTAGGTGTCAAATAATCATAAATTTGAAGAATTAGAATCTATATTCTTTAAAAAATGTATAGGCTAATATTACAATTGCATTAAAAATTTAGCAAATGAAGGAAATAATGAAGTGATTATAGAACTAAATAATAAAATTAAAAAGGGAGTGTGTTGGCATGAATGAAGAAAATGAAAGAGAATCAATGATGGAGGATGAAAAAGTTAGTTTAGGACAAAAAATTAAATGGTACATAGTAAAGCCTAGTAGATTTTTTGAGTATTTTAAAGGAAATCCTAAAGTTTTAATTCATTTTATAATGATTTTTATTTTAAATGCAATTGCTACTTTAATTTCATCTTCAAAAACTGATGAGATAACGAATCAACTTCCAAAAGGAATGTCAGCTGAGCAAATAGAATTAACTCAAAATATTAAAAACGTTTTTTCTTCGCCTATTGTTGTTGTAATTACAACACTAATAACAGTTACAGTAACTTATCTTATATTTGCAGGAGTTAGATATATATTTACAAAATTATTTAAAGGTGAAGGAACATTTAAAAAAATGTTTTCGTTAGTTTTAGTTACATCTTATCCTGTAGCAATAGCTGGAATATTTAGAAGTATATTTTCTGATCCAGTAGTAAGTAGTGATATTATGAATAGTGTATTAAGTAAGGTGAATATCTGGTCTATTTGGCAACTAGTACTTTTAATCATAGGCATAAAAGTAATGTTTAATATATCTATGAAAAAAAGTGTAATAATAAATGTAGGAATATTTGTTGTTACTACATTTATTACAGTAGGTAGTGCAATTATTAATAGTAATTTAAGTAATATGGTTCAATAAAGGTGATTAAGTGAAAAAAATAATAGAACTTAAAAATATATCTCAGCATTATAAAATGGGCAGAAGTATAGTAAAAGCACTTGATAATGTGGATTTAGATATAATTTCAGGAGAACTTACAGCTTTAATAGGACCTTCTGGTTCAGGTAAATCTACATTGTTAAATGTCACAGGAGGTCTTGTAAAGCCTACTGAAGGTGAAGTGAAAATTAAAAATGGGCTCATTACAAGTTTATCTGAAAATGATTTATGTTTATTTCGTAGAAATAATATAGGATTTATATTTCAATCCTTTAATTTAAATCCTACATTATCAGCCCTTGAAAATGTGATGATGCCTCTTATATATGCTAGAGTAAAACAGGATAAAAGAAAAGATATGGCAACTCATGCTTTAAAACTTGTGGGATTAGATGAGAGAAAGGATCATAAGCCTGGTGAATTATCAGGAGGACAACAGCAAAGGGTGAGTATTGCAAGGGCACTTGTAAATAATCCTGAAATAGTTTTATGTGATGAACCTACAGGGAATTTAGATTCAGAAACAGGTAAAGAAATTTTATCTCTTATAACTAAAATGAATAAAGAAAGTAAAGTTACATTTATAATTGTAACTCACGATATTAATGTAGCAAAAATTTGTGATAGGATAATAACACTTAAAGATGGTAAGATATTGAAAGACGAGAGGAAGTGAGTCAATGAAAAGGAAAGTAGTGGTTATAGGACTTATTTTTATAATTATGATTTTAGTATCAACTAATACATATGCAGCTCCTAAAAGTCCTGTAGTAGTAATTTCAGAATATAAAATAGAACCTGAAATAATTTCTCCTGGAGAAAATTTCAAAATAAAATTAACTTTAAATAATTACGGAGAATATCATGCAAGGAAAGTTAAGTTGACTCTAAAAGATAAAGTAGAAGAAGAAAAAATACCAACAGGAGAGATGCAAGAAGAAAAGATACCAACAAGTGAGATGCAAGAAGAAACAGAAACAAAATTAGACAATTTTTCTCCTTTAAATCAAAGTAATGTAAAATATGTTTCACTTATAAAAGCTGATACAGAGGAAAAAGTGGTATATGACTTGTATTCTTCACCTAACATGAAACCAGGTAATTATAATTTAGTAGTTTCATTATCTTATATGGATTCGAATGGAAGAGTTTACACAGAAGATCAAATTATAGGTATATTATTATCCGAAAAAGAAAATATAAAAGTTTTAGGTAAAGATGATTATGGGGATATATCTATAGGAGAAGAAGTAGAATCAACTATAAATATAGTAAATAATTCTACAGCTGAAATTAAAGGAGTAACTGTATCTGTAGAAGGAGAAGGTGAAAATAGCTATACAGAATATCTAGGTAATTTTAATAGTGGGGACTTTGATAGCTATACTTTTAATGCAGTATTTGATGAAAAGGGCAAAAAGAATGTAAATGTAAAAGTAAGCTATATTGATGGACTTAATAAAAATACTGAAATAGAAAAAAAGTTAAATTATAATGTGGAATCAGAGGACAATATTGATAATTCTGGTAATAAAGAAAAAGATAATAGGTTTATTAGATTTATCAAAGGATTATTTGGATTTTAGTGGTGAATAATATGATAGATAAAGATATAATAAAATTTGCATGGATGAGTTTGTGGAGAAGAAAACTTAGAACCATATTAACTCTTATAGGTATTATGATAGGTACAGCAGGGATAATAACTATGGTTTCTTTAGGTGTAGGACTTGAAGAAAGTGTTACTGGGGAATTTGAAAGTGGAAATATGACTAATATTGAAGTTTATCCAGGAGTTAATATGGGACCTACTGAGGGAAATAGTATAAAGATATTAAAAAGAGAAAATGTAAATGAATTAAAGCAGTTAGATGGAGTAAAAGCAGTTACTCCTATATATCAGACCTATGGAGAATTAAATATAGGCAGAGAAAGTGTAGGAGCTAATTTTACTGGTATTGATACAAAAGAAGTTGATGAATTAGGATATCAATTAAAAGAAGGGCGTTTTCCAAGGAAGGACTCTATTATATTAGGATCAAGTTTAGAGGGACAAATTTCTAAAAATAATAAGAAAGATTTATTAAGAAGTTCTTCTTCTATCAGCTTTTCAGATGGTTTCTCAGAATTAGAAAAAAATAATACCTCAAAAAAATATCGCACTAGAATTACTGGAGTATTAAAATCTACTGGTGGAGCAGAAGATTATTCTGTAATAATGGATATAGATGAATTAATAGATATGGTAGAAGAAAAAAATGATACTAAAGATATAATAGAAAAAGAAGGATACTCTAATATTAGAGTAGTAGCTAATGATATGGACGAAATAGATAGATTATCAAAGGAAATTAATGATAAAGGATACATGGCATATTCTATAAAAAATATGATAGAACAAGTGGGTAGTGTTTTTAAATTCTTACAACTATTTCTTGGAGGAATTGGAAGTATAGCTCTTATTGTAGCAGCAGTAGGTATAACCAATACAATGATAATGAGTACTTATGAAAGAACGAAAGAAATAGGGGTAAATAAAGTAATAGGAGCATCAGTAAGAGATATACGAAAGCAGTTTTTATATGAAGCAACCTTTATAGGATTATTAGGTGGCACAGCAGGACTAATATTAAGCTATATATTATCATTTCTGATTAATACTATAGCTAAGATATTTATGAGTGGTCTTGAAGATAATATAACATCAATTCCAATATGGTTAGCTTTATTTGCCATTATTTTCTCAACCGCTGTTGGAATTCTTTCAGGTTTATATCCTGCAAATAAAGCAGCAAAGATTAGTGTATTAGAAGCACTTAGGCAAGAGTAGAATTAACAATAAAATTTTAGCTAATTATGATATAGCTTATAACCTTAAATTGTTTTAGGTTTTGTGATATTATAGCTATTATTTATATTATTTTTCATAAGTTATGAGAGCCACTTTCAATTTATATAAAGTGCACTTGTTTTAAAAAGTAATAATTTGTTTTCCTCTTATCATATACTTGCTGATAAATCTATTAATTCTGTATCAAAGAGTCCTCAAATATTTAATAATAAGTTTTGATTTTTTGGTTTAGTAGGAAGTAGAGATTTAGTGATGAAGTATCTAGAAAATATATTAAATTAGATACTAAGAATATTGATAATCATCTTAAAATATTATATAATATTAGTAAATATTCAGAAAACTATATATACACTTATTTATTAAAATAGTTACTAAATACAATTATTATCGTAAATAAGGGCCTTTATGTAAAAAATATTACTAGGGGCCTTTTTATGTTTTTTGAATATTTAAAAAATAAAAATGGGGGAATTTTATGATTCAATCGGGTTTTATGTATGTAGCATTTTTGATATTTTTTGCTGGAATAATTGTGATTTTAGAAAAAAATACTAAAGCAAAATTTTTCAAGTATGTTCCAGCAGTAGTACTAATTTATTTTATAGCAATGTTATTATCGACTTTAGGATTATGGGAAAAAACGGATGAAATTAATAGTTATTATAGTATAGTTAAAGAGAATTTACTTCCTGCAATGATTTTTTTAATGTTGTTAAGATGTGATTTACGTAAAATAATTAAATTAGGTCCTAAGATGTTATTAGCATTTTTTGCAGCTGCCATAAGCATTGCTTTTGGATTTATAGTTACATTTGGTATATTTAAAGGATTATATGAAGCTGATACATGGCAGTCTTTTGCAGCACTATCAGGAAGCTGGATGGGAGGTACAGGGAATATGGTTGCTGTACAACAGGCTTTAGGTCTTCCAGACTCTAGTCTTGGTTATACATTGCTTATGGATTCTATAGATTATTCCATATGGGTGATGATATTATTAGCATTAGTTCCATTTGCAAATAAATTTGCTAAATGGACGAAGGCTGATACAAGAGTATTAGATGAAGTGGGTGCTCAATTAGAAAAAGCAGAAGAAGATAATAGAAAAGTTATAGAGTTTTCAGATTTGATTGTATTATTAGGAACAAGTCTTTTTGTATCAGCAATAGCAATCTCAGTAGGAAATATGTTACCTTCAAGTGATTTTTTCTCTGGAACTACATGGACAGTACTTATAGTTACAGTATTAGGTGTTATTGGAGCTATGACGCCTTTGTCAAAATTACCAGGATCTTCACAGATTTCAAATGTAATGTTATATACAATAGTTGCACTCATTGCTTCTAGAGCTAATTTTGCTGAACTCGGTCAAGCTCCATTGTATATAATATCAGGATTTGTAATTTTGGCAGTTCATGCTATTTTGCTATCAATGATAGCTAAAATATTTAAACTTGATTTATTTACTTGTGGTGTAGCAAGTTTAGCTAATATAGGTGGCGTTGCATCAGCTCCAATTCTTGCAGCATCATATAGTCAAACATTAATTCCTATAGGAGTTTTAATGGCTATGATAGGATATATAGTCGGAACAGGCGGAGGATTATTGGTGGGTAGAATTTTATCTTTAATGTAGATTAAATAGGGTGATAGAATATGTATGATAAAAATACCGTATATATAATAGGACATGGAAAAACTAGTTCAGATAATGCTATTACTGAACGGTTTAAAATATTTTTTATGGGTTTTGTGGTAGATATTAATACAGATGAAATAGTAGATTTAAGTTGCTCCGCAACTATTGCTACTACTTCAGAATTTGTAGCAAGTATATTTGTAGGGAGTAAACTGGATAGATATAGAGATGAGATTGAGAAGGAAGTAAAAAAAAGATATTTCGGATCATCTCAGAAGGCTATAATAGTGGCATATAAGGATGCGGTTAAAAAGTATAGGGAAGTTAAGAATAAATATTGTTGATTTTGGAGGTAGATATTTTGAAAATAACTGATATAAAATTAGGGAGAATATCTGTACCATTAAAAACACCTTTTAAGACTGCATTGAGGACAGTTAACAATGTAGAAGATACTATAGTAATAATAGAAACAGATACAGGAAATATTGGTTATGGTGAAGCCCCCCCCACTGGAGTAATAACAGGGGATACTACAGGAGCTATAATAGGAGCAATAAAGGATCATATTAAACCTTCTCTTATAGGAATGAATATGGAAAATTTTGAAGATATAATGTTGAAACTTCATTCCTCTGTAGTAAAGAACACCAGTGCAAAGGCAGCAGTAGATATAGCCTTATATGATTTGTATGGGCAAATGTTTAATGCTCCTGTATATAAGCTTTTAGGAGGCCATAGAGAGAGAATTAATACAGACATAACTATCAGTGTAAATGAACCAGAGGAAATGGCAAAAGATAGTATTGATGCTGTGAATTTAGGATATGACACATTAAAAATAAAAGTAGGTAAAGATTCTAAATTAGATATTAAAAGACTTAAATCTATAAGAGAAGCTGTTGGAAAGAATATAAGAATAAGGATAGATGCAAATCAAGGATGGAAGCCTAAAGAAGCAGTATATACTTTGAGAAAAATAGAGGATTTAGGTATAGATATTGAATTAGTAGAGCAACCAGTATTGGCTCATGATATAGAGGGATTAAAATTAGTAACAGATAATATAAATATTCCAGTATTAGCAGATGAAAGTGTATTTTCTCCTAGAGATGCAATTAAGATATTACAAAATAGAGCAGCAGATTTAATAAATATAAAATTAATGAAAACTGGTGGGTTATATAATGCACTAAAAATAGTATCCATAGCAGAAATATATGGAGTTGAATGTATGATTGGATGTATGTTAGAAGCAAAGGTTAGTGTTACAGCAGCAGTCCATTTAGCGGCAGCTAAAAAGATAATTACAAAGATAGATTTAGATGGACCAGTATTATGTAGTGAAGATCCAATAATAGGAGGAGCAGTATTTAACAATTCAAAAATCAAAGTAAATGATGGATTTGGATTTGGGATTGAAGGAATAAAAGGAATTGAATATATATAAATAAAAATAAGAAGGCTAATGTCTTCTTATTTTTAATAAATATAGTAATGTGTTATATTAAATAGATAAAGGAGTGAAGAGATATAATTATGAATGTACAAAAGAAAATAGAGAGATTTCCTAAAATTGATTTACATTGTCATTTAGATGGGAGTGTAAGACCTGAAACAATATTAGAAATTGCATTAAAAGAAGATATACATGTACCCACCACTAAAATTGAAGCATTTAAACAACATACACAAGTTGCAGAGGATTGTAGTTCATTAAAGGAATATCTTTCAAAATTTGCTCTTACATCAGATGTAATGCAGAAAAGTGAATATATATATCGAATTACAGATGAATTATTAGAAGATTTATCAAATGAAAATGTTAAATATATAGAAATTCGATTTGCACCATTTCTTCATATGGAAAAGGGAATGACCTTTGAAGAAGCTGTTGAATCTGTGTTAAAAGCAATGGAAGAAGGAAAGGAAAAATATGGAATTTTATCCAAATTGATATTAATATGTATGCGTCGTCATTCTCCTGAAGTAAGTGTTCAAATTGTAGAGAAAGGAAAGGCATATTTAGGAAAAGGAGTTGTAGCTATAGACTTGGCAGGTAATGAACATGATTTTCCACCAGAGTTACATAAAAAAGCATTTCAATTGGCTAAAGAATATGGATTTCATAGGACTGTACATGCTGGAGAAACAGGCATACCTAAAAATATTATTACTGCAGTGGAAGAATTAAAAGCAGAAAGAATTGGTCATGGTATTCACGCTTATTTAAATGAAGAAATTCTTGAATTTGTAAAAGAAAAGAAGATTCCTTTAGAAATGTGTATATCTAGTAATGTACAAACTAAAGCCGTTGAAGGTTTTGAGGACCACCCAATAAAAAAATATTTAGATGAAGGAATTGCAGTGACAATAAACACTGATAATATTACTGTGTCTAATACTACACTTGCAAAGGAATACGAAATATTAATGAATAAGCAAGGATTCACATTAGAAGATATTAAGCAGACAATTATTAATGGAATCAATGCATCTTTTGCATCAAATGAAGAAAAAGAAGAATTAACAGGAATATTCAAAGAAGAATTTTTTAAACTATAATTAAAATATCCTATAAGTATGAATGATAAAAAATTCAACTTATTAGGATATTTTTTTATTCGATTTTTATAGTGTAACATTTTTAATATTTTCATAATATAGTATAGCATATATATAATTAGTATGGTATAATAAATTAATGATATGAGAATAAGGAGGAAATGTTATGCATGAATATAAATATATAAAATGGTTTAATGAGGTTAATAAGAGCGATATACCTATTGTAGGAGGTAAAGGGGCTAATTTAGGAGAATTAACTCAAAAAGGTATAAATGTACCACCAGGATTTTGTGTAACAGCTAAGGGATATACTGATTTTATTGAAAAATCTAATATTAAGGATGAAATAAAGGATAAGTTGTCTCAATTAGATATACAAAATAATGATATGTTACACGCTATAGCAAAAGAGATAAGAGATATTATTATGAAGTCAGAGATGCCTGAGGATATAAAAAATGAAATTATTGATAGTTATAAAGAATTTAGTGAAAAGGTAAATAAGAAAGATCCTTTGGTAGCTATTAGAAGTTCAGCTACAGCAGAGGATTTACCAGAGGCGTCATTTGCAGGGCAACAAGATACTTACTTAGAAATCCATGGAATAGAAGAAATATTAAACCATATAAGAAAATGCTGGGCATCTTTATGGACTGCTAGAGCTATATATTATAGAGAAAATCAAGGGTTTAAACATGAAGAAGTAGCACTAAGTGTTGTAGTTCAAAAAATGGTAAATAGCGGAAAGGCAGGAGTGTTGTTTACTGCTAATCCAATAAATAACAATAAGAATGAAATAATGATAAATGCTAGTTGGGGACTAGGAGAAGCAGTAGTATCTGGAATAGTAACGCCTGATGAATATATAATAGTCAAGGATAGTTTGGAAATAGTAGAAAAAAATATAGCAAATAAGAAGACTATGGTTATAAAGAAAAAGGATACAGTAGGAACAGAAGAAGTATCTGTTGCTGATATATTAGGTAAGGATAAAGTAACAGACGAATGTTTATCTGAAGATGAAGTAATTAAACTTGCAAGAAGTGGATCATTAATTGAAGCGATGTATAAGAGTAATCAAGATATAGAATGGGCTTTTGATAAAGATACTAAAGAATTATATATATTACAATCTAGACCTATTACAACATTGAAAGGGGAAGAAGAAAATATGGAGGAAGTAAAAAATACTGAATTGAAAGTTTTAGCTAAGGGATTAGCTGCAGCTCCTGGAATAGGCTATGGAAAGGTTGTAAAGATTAAAGATATAAATGAAATATCTAGAGTGAAAGATGGAGATATATTAGTGACAGTGATGACAAATCCTGATATGGTACCATCTATGAGAAAAGCAAAGGCTGTAGTTACTGATGAAGGTGGAAGAACTTGTCATGCAGCTATAGTTTCTAGGGAGTTGGGAGTACCTTGTATAGTTGGAGCAAACGATGCTACAGAGCATTTAGAAGATAAAATGATGGTTACAGTAGATGCTACTAGAGGAGTAGTATATGATGGAAAAGTTGTAGAAGAAGAGGAAGAAACAACTAATGGTAATATAGGTAAGGAACAATTGGAACAATTAGTAAATCAATTAGCTCCTATTACCGGAACAAAGATATATATGAATTTAGGAGAGCCTGCAATGATAAAGAAATATAAGAATCTTCCTTTTGATGGCATAGGTCTTATGAGAACAGAACTTATATTTACTAATTATGTAGGTGCTCATCCAATGTATCTAATAAAGACAGGACAACAGGATAGACTTATAAATAAGATGTCAGAGGGAATTACAAATGTTGCTCAAGAAATATATCCTAAGCCTATAGTAGTAAGATTAAGTGACTTTAGAACCAATGAATTTAGAGGGTTAGAAGGTGGAGACGAAGTAGAACCTATAGAAAGTAATCCTATGATTGGATGGAGAGGGGTTTCTAGATATATTTCTTCTGATTATGAAGAAGGTTTCAGATTAGAGTGTAAAGCAATCAAAAAGGTTAGAGATGAATATGGATTAATCAATGTATATGTTATGTTACCTTTTGTTAGAACTACTTGGGAATTGAAAAAAGTGAAAGAAATAATGGCTTCAGAAGGATTAGTTCAGGGAATAAACTTCAAGATTTGGATAATGGCAGAAGTGCCTTCAGTGATATTCCAAGCAGAAGAATTTGCACAATTAATTGATGGATTTAGTATAGGAAGTAATGACTTGACTCAATTAACATTAGGAGCAGATAGGGACTCAGGAATATTAAATAGTATGGGATATTTTGATGAAAGAAATCCAGCAGTAAAAAAAGCAATAGCTACATTAATAAAAGCAGCTCATAAGCATGGTAAAACTGTATCTATATGTGGTCAGGCACCATCTTTATATCCAGAATTTGCGGAATTTCTAGTTCGTGAAGGAATAGATAGTATGAGTATAAATCCTGATACAGTAGCCTATACAAGAAGACTTGTGGCAGGAGTAGAGCAGAGAATACTATTAAACAATATAAGAAATTCAAATAATTAGATAAGTAGTAAATAAAGGGTATTCTATCAATAGGATGCCCTTTATTGTATTAAGAATAACACTCGCTATTTTTCTTATTATAAAAAGATAAATGAATTATGGAAAAAATAACGACTTATGGAAAAGTCGTTTACTTCTTTTTGATTTTCATGCTATAATATAAGAAGATAGGGAAAATATGGGAGTGGAAGGTATGGGAAAAATACTTATAGACTTATTGTACTACGCAATAGCAATATATGTGGGGATAAGAGTTTATCGTTTTAATAGAGACCAAGATTATAAAGCTTCTGGGGCCACATTAGTTCCTATTAAAAGCAAAGAATTTATTATAATATTAATAAACTTCTTCATAATAGGAATACATGCTCTTTTGATATTTTTCAATTCACCAGAAGATAAATTATTTATAGTAGAAATACTAGGGGTAACTTTAAATATATATTTATGGACTTGGATTATTGTCGAATATAACAAATATAAAAGAAGTAATAAAAAGAAATACTTTATTTTTGCTATAGTATCCTTATTAATAATAATGGCTATATTCTCATATGCTAAATCGAATTTAGAGGGAACTATAATGTATACAGAGATAAATAGTATTCCAGAAAAGGATATATATTTATATAAAATAAATGAAGAAGCTGAATCTGATGAATCATTTCATTATGGGTTATTAAAATACAGGGATAATATATATAAATATAGTTGGTCAAATGAGTATGATCAAAAAGAGAATCCCCCTACTTTGGAGATAGAAGATACAAATAATGACGGTAAGGAAGAGTTATTAATCATATTCAATGATAAATTGTATAATGAGAACAATAGTCTATATTCAACTATTGATTTAGATACTGGTGAAAGATTAGATAGATATGAGAGTGATTTATTCACAGAAATAGAGGGAAATGCTATAGCTTTAGATGAATATTTCATGAAAATTACAAGAATAAATTTAAAAGAAAATATGAATAATATTGAAAGCATATATTTAAATAAAATAAAAGAACATGAATATTTTTTAATTAAGAATAAAAATCAGAATAATTGTCCTAATTTTCTAATGAGAACAAGATATGGTAGAGTTGATGATGTGGTGGAATTATCTAGTGATGCTGAATATGAGGATTATAAACTTTCTAAAAATGGAGTTTATATGGCGATAAATTTTTCTAGAGAGACTGAGGAAAAACTGGCAACGAATTCTATTGATATTATAAAATTAAAAAATAGTGATCCTAGTCAATTAATAAAAGGAGCTATGAAGAAAGAAAAAACAATAGGGGAATTTGATTATTCTATATTAGATTATGAATTTGATGATAATTTTAAATTTATCATAGATAAATCTGTAGATAATAACAAAGAAAAAGAAGAGTTTGAAATAATTCCAACAAAAACTAATTAATCTTGACAAAAACGAATAGTTTATATATTATTAATCAATAATAGTACATATGAATATAAAAGCTATGAAGGGAAGAGTAGATTAAGAATCTATCTATAGAGAGCCAGGAAAGGTGAAAGCTGGTGATAGAGAATTAATTGAATATGGCCCCTGAGCTTCATGGTTGAAATTTAAGTAGATTATGACGGTTTGTATCCGTTAAATACAAAGGTTTATAAAACCTATTGAGGCTTAAATTGAGAGATTTAAGTAAACTAGAGTGGTAACGCGAATTATACCTTCGTCTCTGTATGAGATGAAGGTTTTTTATTTTAAGACCAGCTAGTAAAAGTCAATAGAAAAAATTAAAAAACATGAAAAAACTATGAATATAA
>NZ_WSFU01000134.1 GCF_016820635.1 Anaeromonas gelatinilytica
TACCATCCATTGGATTCATCTATCGGAGTATATTTTTCTCCTTTTTTTACTTGCGATATTCTATAACTATTTGTTGTTGGTTTTAGTCTTACATTTAATACTGCTGTATTTACTTCCATTTCTGGATAGCTCTTTGATGATGAACTACCTACTACTAACACATAATCTCCATGGATCCATCCTATTCCACTGGATGTCTGTATCTTGTACCATTTCCCTGATTGTTCTAATACTGTATAAACTTGTCCACTAGTTATTTGAGTTATTCTTTGACTACTAGTAGTTGGACTTTTTCTTACATTCAGAACAGCAGTATCTACTTCTACATCCTTTGTGTCATATTGACTTGCCATAGCTATTGATGGTGATAATGGAACATCAGTATCTGCAGCTGCAAAGAATACTAAAACCCCTGACGCTAATACTAATACTTTGCCCTTCAATTTTTCATCCCCTTTCTTTTCTAGAACTTTTTCTGCATTTTCAAACACAAACTACATATTTCTATTTTAATTCTACCAGCTATCAAAGATTTAGTAAATAAGAAAATAACCGGATAATTTTTCTTTATCCTTTATAACTATCTTCTTGTTTTCTATATCTATTATTCCTTTATTTTTAAATACATTTATTCCTCTTGTGACTGTTACTCTAGATACCCCTATCAACTCTGCTAACTCTTGATGGGTTAAAGGCATATCTATTATCTCATCATCTTCTCTTTCAACTCCTTCTTGGGCAGACAAACGAATAATAGCTTTAGCTAAAGCTCCTAAAGAATCATTGAATGTCATACTTTCCATTTGAAGCATTACTATTCGAAATTTCCTTGAAGAACTATATAAAAGATATCTATATAATTCATTATTTTCTTTTAAAGCCTTCTCTAAATTTTCCTTATTTATTATAGATAAACATGCATTAGTCATTGCTATAGAAGATATATTTATGTTTCCTCCTCCAAAATAATCTAATTCCCCTATTATTTCTCCTGATTGTAATATATATAGTAACTTTGATATTCCTTTTGGACTTATCAATGCTTCTTTTATTTTCCCTTTCAATACTATTGCTATATAGTCTGATGAAGGTAATGTAATGATACTATTTTTATCATAATACCTTATTACTCCTATATCCTTTACTTCTGTAAGGAAAAATTTTCTCATGTCTTCTTGTTTATTCTTATTGAATATTTTCTTTTCCATAGTTTGATTCCTTTCTATTTATTTTGCAAAAGGAGATGCTTAAGCATCTCCTTTAAATAATCTTTTCAGTTTTAGATTCCATATATTCCCTCCAATTTCCTGAAGGTATATAAATAGTATCGACTTTTCTATTATTTATATTCTCTAAATTAAATTGATATACATAAGCCTCTACTTTTTCTCCTGTTTCTAATACTTCTATATCCTTTATTATTCTATTATATTCATTTACTCTAAAATTTTTTTCTGTATAATTTTCTAATTTATCCAAAACCTTTAAATTATTCTGAAAATTTTCTATCTCTATCAATTCTCCATATATATCTTGATTTCCTTCTACCATTGCAGGATAGCCTCTTTCTAACAAGTGATAAAGTTTCCCTTTAGTCTTAGCCGCAATACTAATCTTAACTTTTCCCTTTATATATTTATTATAATTAAAAAATCCCTTCATGAGACTCCCATAGACGAATATCTTTTTTGTCATAAAATCACCTTGCTACTAGCAAATCTTTCCACCAGTCTCTTTGATATCTTCTTCATTTTCTACGGCTGCTTTTATTAGATATTCTAAACCTTTAGTCATATCTTCTAAAGACATATATGGAGTGTTTTTCTTATCTACAATTTGTTCTGATATAAATGGTACATGGATAAATCCACCTTTCATATCAGGATAATTTTTGTCTATATTATACAATAATCCATACATTATATGATTACATACAAATGTTCCTGCTGTATTCGATACTGCTGCGGGGATATTATTCTCCTTAGCTTCTTTAACCATTGCTTTTATTGGTAATTTTGCAAAATATGCATTTTCTCCATCTTCATATATTGGAGTATCTATAGGTTGATTTCCTTTATTATCAGGAATACGAGCATCATCTTGATTTATAGCTACCCTTTCAACTGATAATTCAAACCTTCCTCCTGCTTGTCCTATACATAATGTGATATCTGGTTTTTCCATCTCTATTGCCTGCTTTAACTTTTCTATAGATTCTCCAAATACTGTAGGAATCTGTACTTTAATTATATTTGCTCCATATATTTCTTCTTTCATTCTTTTTACTGCTTCCCATGCTGGATTTATTTTTTCTCCTCCAAAGGGATCAAAACCTGTGATTAATACTTTCATGATATCATCCTTTCATTCTATGTCTATTAATTTCAAAGTCTATTAAAATGCCAATACATACATCAATACTATATTTACTACTAATAATGTAACGGCCACTGGAGCCTGAGCTATTATTACTCTATTCTTATTCTTTGTTTCTAATACTGCTGCTGGAACTATATTAAAGTTAGCCGCCATTGGTGTCATAAGTGTTCCACAATATCCTGCAACTAAAGCTATAACTCCTGCTATTGCCGGATTTGCTCCTTGAGATAATACGAAAGGCATCCCAATACCTGCTGTGATAACTGCAAAAGCTGCAAAAGCATTTCCCATTATCATTGTAAATAAAGCCATTCCTGCACAATAAGCTATTACTCCTGCTAATATATTTCCTTCTGGAATAATTCCTGATATTCCTTGAGATATAACTTCTCCTACTCCTGCCGCATTAAATAATGCTCCCAATGCTGCCAATAACTGAGGTAATATACTTGCTGAACCTACTTGTTGTAATAATCTACTTCCATCATGACTTATATATTTTGTACTTGTTTTTGTAGTTGCTAATGCCAATATCGTTGCAACAACTGATCCAAATCCTAACCCTACAAGTCCACCTAAGCTAGTAAATTGTGCTATAGCAAATGCTACTACTGCTATAGATAATGCAGGTATGAATACTTTATTTCCTATTTCTATTGATTTCTTTTCTCTAAATTCATCTGTAGAATTTTTTAATGTTCCAAATGTTACTTGCTTCGTAGCTGTAAGAACACCCATGAATAATAATAATACTCCTATTATTACTGGATCTACATATCTACCCACTGCAAAAATTAATCCTAATAGTCCCCAAAATATTGTTGTACCTATTCTCTTAGGATGTCCTTCATCTTTAAAAGCTGTTATAGCTGTCATAATTCCTATCAATCCTGCTATTATATAGATTCCTTCTAATAAAACATCTACCATATTATTCCACCTCTTTCTCTGTTTGTTTATTTGTACTTAATCTAGCTAATTTCTTATCTAATAAATAGTATTGTACTGTTGCTACTAAAAAGGCTGCTATTGCTGATGGTATGGCTGCCTTAGATACTGCCAATGGAGTTACTTCAATTCCCAATTCACTTAATGTTCCTACTATTAAAAGTACTCCTCCTGAAGCAATAAATATATTTTGTCCATAGAAGTTACCATAGTTTTCTGCTGATGCAGAATATCCCTTAAGATGCTCTATTTGTTCTTCATTCAATTCTCCATATTTACTTTCTGCTGCCCCTTGAGCCATTGGTAATATAAGAGGTCTAATAAACTGAACGTGTCCTCCTAAACGTAATGATAATGCTGCTGCTACCTCTCTAATAAGCACATAAATTATAAGTACCTTTCCTGCTGTCATAGAATGTATTTTTTTGATCAAAAAGGCTGCTCTTTCTCTCAATCCATTTCTCTCCAATATACCTATTACTGGTAATGTTAATAAAAAGATTGTCATATATCTATTATCTATAAAAGCTTGTCCCAATGTAGATAATATCTCTGTAAAGCCTAATCCTCCTACTAATCCTGTAACTATTCCTGCTACCAATACCACTGCTATGGTATCTAGTTTCAACATAAATCCTATTAAAATAATTAAAATTCCGATTAATTTGATCATATAACTACTCCCTTCTTCTATTATTTTTTATTTTAATATTATTTTATTACAAAAGTGTAATGATTTCTGTATACGGTGATACATTTTTTTATTAGTTTGAATATTCTTTTGTCAAATAATAAAAAAACATCAACTTATCATTGATGTTTTTATTTAATAAAATACTCAATCTTAAAATATTTTCTTATTTCCTTCATATTTTCATGATCTTTATCCTTATCTATCAATATAATACTTATATTTTTAATATTCTCTCTATATAATATATATTTTATAAATTCTAAAGATTTTTTATCTATTCCGTTAAAATGATTTATAATTATTAATACTTTTTTGTTATTAAATATTTCTTTCATGAGTATTTCTAATGCTTTAAATACCTTATTATTAATTATTTCATTTGATATATTTAATAATATATTATCTGAATATTCCATTGCCATTGAATTTATCATGGACAAATCATTCCAATAATTCCTTCTGAATTCCTTCAAACTTTCTTCCTTATGCTTTTCTATTATTTTATCTATAATCTCCGATATCCAATAATATTCAATATTTCCCACTGGATATGTAGAAGTATATATTACCTCTTTATCTTTAGATTCATTTATCCGATTTAATAAATCTTCTAATCCACTTTTATCTGTATAATATAAATTTAATTTTGATTCCTTTTTCCTTATATTAGATACTTTTTTTTCTTTCTTAGGCTTAATTTCTCCCTTTTTTATTTTCTTATATATATTTTTTATTTCTTCCATTGGACTTACATTCAATTCTTCCCTTAAAACTGTACAACACCTATTATAATGATGTAAGGCTAAGTCTCTATTATCTAGTTGAATATATGTCTTTATTAATTCAAGATATAATTCTTCTTTTAATGGATTTATATTTATCATATTTTCTAATATTTCTATTGCTTTTTGATATCGTTCTGTACTTTTATAATATTCCTGTAATTTTGCCAATACGTTTATATAATCTCTCTGAAATCTTTCTCTCTCATAAAATAGCCAATCATTGAACTGCGAAGAATCCTTTATATAAAATCCTTCTAGAAATTCTCCTTTATAAAGGTTCCTTATATGTTCTAGATTATCAATACTATCCGCTCTAAAATTATCTAATCTATTTTGAAAATCTTCTGCATCTACATATATATTAAATTCTTCATTAAATCTTATACTTTCTTTATCTGCTATAAAAATATCTTGCTTTATATTATTATCCTTAAATAATTTTCTAAGGGACCAAATATTATATCTCAAATTATATCTACTTGAATTGGAATCACTAGAATCCCAAAAAATATTTGCAATCTTATTCCTACTAAAGGAGTTTTCTCTATTTACTGCCATATAGCTTAATATACCAATCAACTTATGACTTAATTTATCTATTATAGATTCTCCCTGCCATAATATTTCTACTCTTCCTAATAAGTATATCTCTAGTTTAGCCATATTCTCACCTTACTTTATATAAAGTATATTTCCTTCTTTTATTGTTCCTACTACCTCTATATTTTTTATTTCTTTTTTATCTATTTTTAAAGGATTTTTATCCAATATTACAAGATCTCCATATTTACCTTTTTCTATTGACCCTTTAATATCTTCTTCAAATACTGCATAAGCTCCATTTATAGTAAAAAGCTTTATTGCTTCTAATACATCTAAAGAATATTCCTTATTGGGATGATTTACTGCTGTATATATTCCTAATAATGGGTCTATTGCTGTTACATCACTATCAGAACCTCCTGCTATAAGCAATCCATTATCTAATATTTTCTTTAAAGGATTGGATGTTTTTCTTCTATCTCCTAATCGTCTATCATATAAGTCCCCTTCTTCTCCCCAATAATGTTCATAGGCAGGCTGCATTGATAATACTAATCCTAGCTTTTTTGCTCTCTCTATATGCTCATCTGAAGGCAATTCAAAATGCTCTATCCTATGACGATGATCTATCCTTGGATATTCGCCTAATGCATATTCATAAGCCAATAATATCTGTTCTATGGCTCTATCCCCTATAGCATGAACTGTTATTTGAAGATTATTTTTATGGGCCTTTAATACAAAGTTATTTAATTCTTCTTGTTTAAAGAATAATTTACCTTTATTCCCTTCATCATCAGAATAGTCTTGACTTAATGCTGCATTTCTAGAACCAAAAGAACCATCCAAAAATATACATCCTCCTATGCGATTAAGTCTATTTTTTAAGACTCTCTCTACATCTATTGTTTGATAAAATAGATTTACATCTATTGGAAATGCATTTTTATTATCTATGATGAATTCTGCATCCTTATTGTGAAAAGAAAATCCACCTTCCAAAGCTCCTATAGTTGTAACTCCCTTTTTAATCGCTAAATCTATAGCCTTAAATACACCTTTTTTCCTTCGTTTATTAGAGATTCTATTAAATATTTGTCCTCGTATATATGCACTAGCATTTCCTACTAATCGTCCATCAGGAAGATTTCTTTCATCTCTAATTATTCCTTCTAAATCAAATGGTATATTTAAACTATTTAAGGCTTTAGAATTCAACGAACTTATATGATATTCTACTCTATTTATCCATACTGAATGATTTGTAGTACATTTATCCAATTCATATCTAGTAGGCATTCTTCCTTCTTTAATCCTGAAGTCGTCATATCCTACTCCTCTTATTAGCTGACCTTTAGGTGTTTCCTTTGCCCTTTTTGATATAGTTTCCTGTAATTCAGAGATACTCCTAACATCACTTAAATCTACTGATAAAAGATTTAATCCTGTTTGTACTAAATGAACATGACTGTCATAAAATCCTGGCAAAACAGCTTTTCCTTCAATATCTATAGCTTCTACATTGTCATTTAAATACTTCTTATATTTATTTCCCTTACCTAAATCAAATATCTTTCCATCTTTTATTAAAATCCAATCAAATATACTATTACTACTATCTATAGTCACTATATTTCCATTATATAATATCAAATCTACATCTTTCATGGAAATCCTCCTTTCTATCATATATTAACTCTTCATATACTAATTATATACTAAAGGAAAAATCCCTTCTATGAAAAGAAGGGATTTTCTATTATTTTGCTTTTAATGTACTAATTAAAAAGTCATATATTACTTCTGCTGTCTTAACTACACTATCAATGAATACATACTCATCATTACTATGATAATTTTCTCCATGGGGCCCAAATACAAATGTAGGTATATTTACTCTCGTACCAACATAATTAAAGTCACCCATACTTGAGAAATAATTTATTGTAGGCTTCCTACCTGATATTTTTTCTATACTACTTTTTATTTCTTTTGTATATATATTATTTTCATCCACTGTATAAGGTAAAAAAGCTTCTGCTCCTTCATTTGGAGCCTCTCTGAACTTGATATCTACATTACTCTTGATATCTGCTCTATCTATTGCACTCTTTATTTCTTCTATTAAATAATTCTTATCTTCTCCCCTAACAGTATGTCTAAACACTGTAAACTTAGCTTTATCTGCTACAGAAGCTGCTGCTCCTCCACCTTCACTACTTATTATAGCTAAGGATCCTTTTCCTAATTTGTCATCTTCAAGACCTTCTGCTTTCTCCAACTCTAACATAACTTTTGATGAATCTGCTATGGCATTTATCCCTAGTTCTGGAGATGCTGCATGGGCTGCTTTACCTGTGAAATCTAATGTATAATTCCATCCACCTCTAGCTCCTAAACATAAGCAAGGGAATTCTATTCCTGTAAATCCACTACTAGGCTCTGGAACTATAGCTACATCCACATTCTCAGTATATCCTTCTTCTATTAAAGCATTAGTTCCAAGTCCATAAGGCCCTTCTTCATCTGAAACCAATGTATATAAGATTTCTCCATTAAAATCTTTTACTGTTTCTTTAAATGCCTTAAGGGCTAGCATGATAGCTGCTGATCCTGATTTCATATCTAAAGCTCCTACTCCATAGAGTTTATTTCCTTCTATGGTTGCCTTAAAAGGATCTCTTGTCCAACCTTCACATAATTGTACTGTATCAAGATGCCCATTTAAATATATCTTTGGACCATCTTTTTTACCTTTAAGTCTTCCTACTACATTTATTCCATCATATTCAATTATCTTATTCACTGTATAATTATGATATTCTGGATTTAATCCTTCCTTATTACACCATTTATATGCAAATTTCATTATTTTTTCTTCTTCAAAATACGGGCTTTCTATTTCTATTAATTGAGATAAAAGTTCTACTATATTTTCTTCATTTATGATACTTTCATGTCTGTCCTTCATTTTAATTCCTCCTAAATCTTAGGCTCTTCCTTCTTCTTCTGTTTTATATGTTGATATACAATCTATTTCTCCTTCTTTAAATATAAATTTATTTGTAAATCCATAGATTATTGCTATTACTGGGGTCAAGTATGCTAAGAATACATATGGCAGATAATCAATTGTAGCTACTCCTAATGTTCCTGCAAAGAATACGCCACATAATCCCCAAGGTACTAATGGTGATGTAACTGTTGCTGAGTCCTCTGATGTTCTTGAAGCTACCTGTGGTAATATATTTAATTTCTTATATGCTGGTACTAGCATTCGTCCAGGAATTATTATCGCCATATATTGACTTGCTGAGAATAAATTAACTGCTATAGATGATATTACATGGGTAGTAATAAGTCCCTTTACATTACTTACCAATCCAGATATCTTATCTAATAATACTTCCAATACCCTTGTCTTTTCTAATATTCCACCATAGCTTAGACCTATGAATCCTAAGGATATTGTCCACATCATACTCTGTAATCCACCTCTTGAAAGTAATGCATCTACTGCTTCTACTCCTGTTTCTGATACGAAACCATAATTCATAAATTCAAGTAAATCTGCTGGTCCAAATCCTTGGAATATCATAGCAAAGGCTGCTCCTACTAATGAGGCTATTACCATTACTGCTAACCCCGAAACCTTCTTAACTGCTAAGATAACTACTAATACTGCTGGTAATAATGTAACCGGATTTATCATATAATTAGCATCTAATCCTGTAAGTATTTCATCTATTTGAACACTATTTATTGTATCTGCACTAAATCTAAGACCAATAATAGTATAAATGATTAATGATATTATAAATGCTGGTCCTGTAGTATATACCATACTCTTAATATGTTCAAAAAGATTTGCCTCTGCTACTCCTGCTGCAAGATTTGTTGAATCTGATAATGGAGACATCTTATCTCCAAATATTGCTCCTGATATAACCGCTCCTGCTGTAAGCGCCGGTGGAATTCCTAAACCATATCCTACTCCCATAAATGCAACACCAAATGTTGCTCCTGTAGTATATGAACTTCCTGTTGCTATTGATGATACTGAACATACAAATGCTACTGTAACTAAAAATACCTTTGGTGATATGATTTTTAATCCATAATATATTAATGTAGGTATTGTTCCAGCTGGAATCCATGATGCTATTAATACACCTACTAACATTAGAATTAACATAGGAAGCATGGCTATCTTACAACCATATAATATACCTTCCTGTATATCATCCCAAGTAAATCCTGATAATAAAAGTAATACTGCTGCAAAAGCAGATGCTATAATCAATGTAATATGACTATGATCTACATCTAATACAAATATTTGTATTATCATTGCAACTATTAAAAATAAAATGATTAATAATGCCACTAAAGAACTAGGGCGCTTTTCCTTTGAGTCTTTAATTTTACTCATGTATAAATCCCCCTTATTTTTATTTGTCTTTATATTATCATAGAGCCGTGGGATTAAGTGTTTTATTTTTCGTTTAATTATGATTTTTCTAAAAATTTGTGTTTTAATTTAAGATTTTATTACATTTCTATACTTCCAATATATTAATATAAAAGACATATTATAATTCTAATACGTTCATCAATATTGATATAAATAATGGAATTGTTATTATACTTAATAATGTTGATAAAAATACCCCTTCGCTAGCCAACTTATAATCAGAATCAAAACGTTTTGCAAATATTGCTGCATTTGCAGCTGTTGGCATTGCCATTAATATAGCTATTATTCCTGCTAACATTGAAGGCAATGGTATAATGGACAAAATTATCATTAGTGCTGCAGGTATAAATACAAGTCTTATAAAGGTTGAACCTATTAAGAACCTATTTTTAAATATCTCGGTTAAAGTAGATTCTCCTAACATAGAACCTATCACTATCATGGCCAATGGTGTTGTCGCATTTCCTAAACTATCTAAAGCATCAAATATAGGAGTAGGTAAATTTATAGAAAACAAAAATAATGCTAAACCTATAAATATTGATATTGTTCCTGGATTTATTAATGCTTTAAAACTTAATTTAGTATTATTTTTAGGATTTACAAGTATAACCCCTAATGTCCATAACAAAATATTAAACCATAGATTAAATAAGGCTGCATAAAATATTCCTATCTCTCCAAAAACTATACTTACTACTGGGTATCCCATAAATCCTACATTTGGAAACATAGTCATAAATATATATATTCCTTTTTCTTGACCTTCTATTTTATTTATTTTTATATACAAATAAGCTATTATCCCAGTAATAACATATATTATAGGTCCTGCCCTTAATATCAACAGGCCATTATTTAACATATCAGAGGAAAATTCATAATTCATTGATGTTATAAGTAAAGCTGGTAATGTTGCAAATATCACCAAATTAGATATTCCTTTCTCCACATAACTATCTATTATATTAAATTTTCTAAGTATCAGTCCTATGATTAATAAAATAAATAATACTGATACTTGGGATAATACTGACAATATGTCCATTGAAATCTACTCTCCTCTTTTCCTTCTCAAAAAAATATAGAGAAGGTTATTCCTCCTCTATTATAATATATTGTTTTACAATTGAAAGTTATTATATTCTGTTTTTCATCTGATCATATAGCATCTTCGCTATACCCATACCATTGCTTCCTTTACTTATTTCTCTTGTCAACTTTTCATCATACATTTCTTCAAACATTTCTCTTCCTGTACTTTCTTCTATAAGAGAAGATTTCGGTACTGTTCTTCTCATTGACTTCAACATGATATTAGTAAATATAGATTCAAACTCTTGGCAAGCTTCTAATAATCTTCCTTGTTCTTCTATATTTTTTACTTTTTTTTCAGTTTGTTCTAATCTATTCTGTTGACTAGCTATACTATTTGTATAGTTATTTAAATTTGATATATTCATTTATATCCTCTCCTATATCTATATTATCTCTTCAAATTATTTGCTTGCTGCATCATTTCATCAGAAGTTTGTATTGATTTTGAACTTATTTCATAAGCCCTTTGAGCTGTTATCATATTTACCATCTCATCTACCACTTGTACATTTGAAGCTTCTAAATATTTATGTAATACCTTTGAATCCATATTAAAATTATTTAAAACTGTTGCATTACCTGAAGCTGCTGACTCCTCGTAAAGGTTATTACCATCATTTAATAACCCCTTTGGATTAACAAAATCAACTAATTTTAATGTTGCTATATCTACATCTTCACCATTAGCATTCTTAGCTGTAATATTCCCTAGAGTATCTATTGTTAAATCTTTTATATCAGAATTCATTGTTATTCTATTATTATTATTATCTAATACATAATATCCTTCTGAAGTTACCAACCTAGATACATTTCCTTCTACACTTAATTTAAAACTTCCATCTCTAGTATATCTATACTCTCCATTTGGCAATTGAACTTGAAAGTATCCTTCTCCATCTATAGCTACATCAAATGGATTATTTGTTGCTTGTACACTTCCAGGAGTCATGTCTCTAGATATCACTCCCGTTTTAACTCCATGACCTACCTGAAGATTTACTGGTGCACCTTCATCATCATTAGGATTTCCTCTCTTTAACTCCGTATACATTAAATCTTTAAATTCTGCTCTTTGCCTTTTATATCCTGTTGTGTTTACATTTGATAAGTTATTGGATATAGTATCTATATTTAATTGCTGAGATTTCATTCCTGTAGCAGCCGTATATAGGGATCTTATCATAATCCTTCATTCCTTCCTATCTATAATTTAGCGATATCATTTACTGCCTTTCCTAATATTTCATCATAGGATTGTACTACTTTTTGATTAGATTCATAGTTTCTCATAGTAGATATCATATTTACCATTTCTTCTACTGAATTAACATTAGAAGTTTCAAGATATCCTGTTAATACTTCTCCTTCAAAAGGAGCCTCTTCTGCATCAATACCTTCTGCCATTATATAAAAATTATCTCCTAGTTTTCTTAAATATTCATCATTATTTATTGTAACTATATCTAATGTATTTCGCAATTGTCCTTCTATAAATACATTTCCATTCTCATCTATAAAAAATTCATTTTGTCCAATATTTATAGCTCCATTCTGTCCCAAAACGGGATATCCTTCACTAGTAACTAAAGTTCCTTCAGCGTTTATTTTAAAACTTCCATCTCTTGTATATTTAATACCATCTTCTGTTTGTATTTTGAAAAATCCATCTCCATTTAAAGCAAGATCTAAATCATTTCCAGTATCTATTAAATTGCCTTGAGTAAAATTTGTAAATACTCTATCAGTTCTTATTCCAAATCCAGCTGTACCTATTACATTTCTTTTTGGTATAGTTACAAGACTATCTACAACTTGTCCTCCTGCTAAAATATTTCCGTCTTCATCTACTTGAAGATTGCCATTAGTCACCTGTAATCTACCATTTCTACCTAACACATAATTTTCTCCATCAGTTTTAATATTATCATCTCTATCTCTATATTGAGTTTTTAAATATCCATCTTCATCTATTGTAAATCTTAGCTCATCACTATATCCTGGTCCTGCTGGTGTATCTACTTTAAAATATGCTCCATCAGCTTTAAGGGAATATACATCTCCATCTTGCTGAAGTTCTATTCCATTAAAAACTTTATTACTAGTATCTATACTATTATCATTAATTTTTGATAATAAAAGTTCTGGAAAGGATTCTGATAATACTCCATCCTTTTTATAACCTGTTGTATTAACATTTGATAAGTTGTTGGATAAAGCCTCCATCTTTCTTTGATTGTTTAATAATCCTGTTGTAGCTGTGTACATACCTCTAAACATTTCATCAATCACTCCTAGGTATTAATTAAATCTCTTATATACTATCGGCATGTTTGAATTAAATCTTTAATTATTATTAACTTTATTTTTGAATTTATGTACTTTCTTATGTCGAATTTTGCGAAAAATGGGACAGAGAACCGTCCCCCTGTTCCATTCTATGTCATCATCTGATCTTCTAAAGCTTCCATCCAATCGAGAGATTTTCCTGTCCCTTTTGCTACACAGGATATTGCATCGTCTGCAAGATATACTGGTATGCCAGTTTTTTCACTTATCAATTTATCTAATCCATATATTAATGCTGTTCCTCCAGTCATTATTATTCCTTTATCACTTATATCTGACGCTAATTCTGGCGGTGTTTTTTCCAATACTGCATGTACTGCATCAGTTATACTATAAATTGTTTCTTCTAATGCATCAAGCATTTCCTCTGAAGTTACCTTTATTGTCTTAGGTAAGCCAGACACTAAATTTCGTCCTCTCACTTCCATAGATACTTCTTGTGTTCTAGGGTATGCCGTTCCTATTTTTATTTTCATTTCTTCTGCTGTTCTTTCACCTATCATCATATTATGTTCTTTTCTCATATATCTTACTATTGCCTCGTCCAATTTATCTCCGGCTGTTTTTATGGATTCACTCACTACTATACCACCTAATGATATAACAGCTATATCAGTAGTTCCTCCACCCATATCTATAACCATATTTCCATCTGGTTGAGTAATATCTATTCCTGCTCCAATTGCAGCTGCTATTGGTTCTTCAATAAGATAAGTCTTTTTAGCTCCTGCTTCATTACTAGCTTCTATAGCAGCTCTTTTTTCAACTCCAGTCACTCCACTGGGCACACATACTATCATTCTTGGCTTAAATAGAAATTTACCTATTGCCTTATTTATAAAATATTTTAACATTCTTTCTGTAATTTGATAATCGGATATAACTCCGTCTTTCAATGGCCTTATTGCTACTATATTTCCTGGTGTTCTTCCCAGCATTTTTCTGGCTTCTTCCCCCACTGCAAGAAGCCTGTCTGTATTTTTATCAATAGCTACTACACTTGGCTCTTGTAATACTATACCTTTACCTTTTACATAAACTAATACGCTTGCTGTTCCTAAATCTATTCCCATATCAGCCCTTAATGAAAACATGTTTAAACCCTCACTTTCTACTTTTATCTATATTAATTCTTCTATTATGAATTATATCAATTATATCATTTATTTACCAACAAATGACACACTTCTTTATTACTTCTATATATTTCTCTAAATTCCTTCATAATATTTGTTTTTTTTAAAAGAATTTAATTCTTTCTTTTTAGAATGAATAAAAGGACCTATGATATCATAGGTCCTTTTATTCATCTTAAGGTTTATTTGTTCATAGAACTATATTTTATTTTTGTTGCTTTACCACCTCTGATATGTCTTTCTGCCTTGTTTTTTTCTAATACACTCTTTACCTGTTTAGAGATAAGAGGGTTTATCTTGGGAAGGCGTTCAGTTACATCTTTATGAACTGTACTTTTACTAACTCCAAATATATTTGCAGTCTGTCGTACGGTTGCCTCTTCATCTATAATATATTTTGCAATTTCCAAAGCCCTTTCCTCTATATAGTCTTTCACATGCCTAACCCCCTTTGATGGCTACACCGTCTTTTTTACATTATTATGCTTTTATCTCTACGAATAGAACACTTTCTTACCATTGACTAATTATCAATCTTACTTAATTTCTGTTATTACTAAAAATCTGGTAAATAATCGCTTGGATCAATATTTTTACCATTTTCTAAAACCTCAAAATGCAAATGTGGTCCTTGAGCTAATTCATATCCTCCTGCTTCTCCTATTGTTCCAATAGTATCTCCTTTTTCCACTTTCTGTCCTTCCTCTACCATTTTTTCTTCTGAAAGACACCCATACTTTGTTACTAGATTGTTTCCATGGTCAATTGTAACTACCGTTCCCAGTTCATCATTAGTTTCTATCTTTTTCACTGTACCTGAAAGTACTGCTCTCACTGCACTTCCTTTTTCTGCTTTAATGTCTAACCCATTGTGAGTAGTCCATTGTTCTAGAGTTTCAGAATATACTAAATTATCTTCTGCATATCCCATTGATTTCTTCCCTGCAGCAGGTACTAACATCGCTATTTGTTTTCCTCCGGAAGAAATAGTTTCTACCGTTTCTTTTTCCTCTTCAGGTGCTGTAGATTGTTGTTCATTATTTGTGTTTTCTTCATTTGTATTTTCTTCTACTTCTTTCTTTTCTTCTGGGGTATCTTTTTCTATATCAACATCCTCTTCATCAGGATTTTGTTGATCTTCTGACTCCTCGTTTTCCAGATAATAATCTATTATGTCATTATCGTCTTCTGCTAAATCTCTTTCACTTTTATTATCTTCTAATTCAGCAGTCCGATTAAAATTATCACTTGAAACCCATACTGCTGTAATTCCTACTATACATATGCATAAAAACAATACTAAATAAAAAGCATCTCTTTTAGTTAATTTCTTTAGTTTATCCTTAAAAGATTTTTTATCATTATCCACGTTTTACACCTCCATATATATGTAATAAGTATTTCAGTTACTATTATTTACAATATTCAAAATTTAATACATAAAATTTTCAAGTATTAAATAAAATTTTCAAAAAAAATACCTTAGAGGATTTTATCCTCTAAGGCATTTAAATTTAAATTAATCTCTATTTGCTAATAATACAAGTCTAATAAGTTGTGCTATACCTACTAATGTAGCCGCTACATAAGTCAATGCTGCTGCAGACAATACTTTCTTAGTCGATTTGATATCTGCTGTTGCAATTATTCCATTATTTAATTGCTCTATCGCTCTATTAGATGCGTTATATTCTACTGGTAATGTAATAAGTTGGAATGCTACTACTCCTAAATATAAAAATACCCCTATATATACTAAATCTCCTATACCTAAAATCAATCCTCCAAACACTAATAACCAAACAAACCTTGCTCCAAATCCTGCTATTGGAGCAATATTATTTCTTAATATTAATGGAAAATAACCTTCCGAATGTTGTATAGCATGACCTACTTCATGGGCAGCTACTCCTACTGATGCTACACTACTACTTTGATATACTTCCCTAGATAGTCTCAATACTCTTTTTCTTGGATCATAATGATCTGATAACCTACCCTTTACTAATTCTATATCTACATCATAAAGACCATTTCTGTCTAATATTGCCCTAGCTACTTGATATCCTGTATATCCTGATTCACTTTGTCTTTTTAAATATTTATTAAATGTGCTATTAACCTTGCTTTGGGCATACATTGAAAATATTATTGCTGGTATCAGCAATATAAAACCTATATCTCCAAAATACATAGTCATATCACCTCTTAATTGTCATTTTTTTGTTCTAAATATCTTTGTCTACATTCCCAGCTGCAAAAATATTTATTACCTTCATCTTCTACTATTATATATGATTTTTCTTTTTCTATACTACTATTACATATTGGATCTGTCACTTTCTCTACTACTTGTATTGGTGGTTGCCCTTCTTTCATAGTATTTTGCTTCTCTTCATTTTCTTCAATTTTTTCTTTAATTTTTTTCCTATTAAGAATCGTTAGTCCTATTTTTATTAAATTACTAAATATTATATATATTATTAAAAATTGAAAAATGCTAGATAATTCCATGAAATCACCTCTACTTAATATTTTTCTATATTGGAATACATATTCCATAATAGATTTGATAAATAATCAATATTTTCTTCTTTTTCATTAGGATGTTCTATCATCATCATTATAAATGATACTAATATTGTTTCTAAAAATCTTTTTTCATATTTACATTTTAAATTACTATCTATTTTTCTTTCTAAGAATAATAGCTTTTTTATTTTATTGAGTAACTCTATCTTTATACATTTCTCTTCATCTTTCATTATATTTGCTTGTATTAATTCATTACCCATTCCTTTTCTATTTAGTATTTCTTCATATAATGTTTCTACAAATATATTAAGCTTTTTTTTCTTTTCTATATCCAAATTTATTACTTCATCTAATCTTTCAAATGTTTCTGTCCAACTTTTATTAAACACATATCTAAATAAATTTTTTTTATTAGGATAATAATTATATAATGTGCCTACTGCTATTCCTGATTCTCTAGCTATTATTTTGATATCTACATCCTTATATCCATATTTTGAAAACAACTTTAATGAAGATACATATATTCTTTGTTCTACATCATTAATTATTTTTGGCATATGAG
Source organism: Anaeromonas gelatinilytica (assembly GCF_016820635.1). Lineage (GTDB taxonomy): Bacteria > Bacillota > Clostridia > Tissierellales > SIT17 > Anaeromonas > Anaeromonas gelatinilytica. The sequence continues at coordinate 17,510 of NZ_WSFU01000134.1, forward strand.
TTCTCCTTTATGAATAAAAGTTCATTTAAATTTTTATATTTACATGATAATATATTTATTAACTTTTGTCAATAAAAGTAATTATATCTTTAAAGAACTTTTATACTTATTCTATCATACTTTTATCAACTTTCAGTATTTCAACATCAGTGTAATAATGTTTTAATATTTCAACATAATTACTTCCCTTTTCTGCCATGCCATTAGCTCCCCATTGACTCATTCCTACCCCATGACCATTTCCTACAGTTTTTACTATTATTTTATTTTCTTTTGGTATTACATTAATATTAAAATTAGTTGAGTTAAAACCAAATAATGTTCTTAACTCCTTACCACTCATAACTACATTATCTATCCTTACTTTATTTATTCTTCCAGTATCACTTTTTTCTACTAAATCAATTTTATCCTCAATATTATCTTTTGTTATATCTATAGTGGGATATGCTTCTTTTAATTTAGATATAAAATCATCTATCGATATAGTAAATTCTTCTGTCAAACTAGGAGAACCTTCTTCATATGGACTATCTACTGGTCTTAAATAAGGTCTCGCCGTAGAAAATACTTCTTCTGATGCCTCAGTCATTCCACCACTAGAAGAATGAAATAATGGATCAGTTACTATTTTATCATCATATGTTAATATTTCTCCTTTAGTATCTTCAACAGCTTGTTCTAACTTTTTCCAATATTTATCATACCATTCTTGAGAATGAAGCTCTATTAATTTATCTTTTGAATACCATACTTGACAATGAACATCATTACATAGTGGTGCTTTAGGATGATCTGGATGTCCATCTTTAAATTGTACTATACGAGATATTGAATATGTCCTAGCTGCAACTGCTTGAGCTTTCAAAGCTTCTAATTCAAATTTTGCTGGCATTTCTCCTGCAACTACCCCTTTAACATATTCTTCTAAAAGCATATTCTCTACTTCTTTTTTAGATGTATCATATATATCTACTGATAATTCCTCAGAATCTACTATATCCATATTTTCTACTTTGTTTTCCTCATTTTCTTCTACTATTTTCTCTTCCTTCCCATCTTCATTCCATGTAAATAAAATAATCATGGGAATTATCAATGTTATTACTATTACAAATCCTATTATTCCAATCAATGACTTCATTCAATCCCTCATTTCTTTTTAATATTTGTATTATATTACTATATATAAGGTATGATTGACGGGAAAAATATATGAATGAAATCTTTGAATTATTTCCCTGTAGAATTATGGTATATTTCCCGGGTAATTGTCATGGGAAATAATTTATTGTCGACATATATTTGTAAATAATAACATTTACTAAATTAGACAGAAAAAACTTCAACATGATATAATAAGTAAAATTTAAATAATAAAAATTTTGTAATTTAAAAACCATTTCAAAATTAAAGATTATACCTATAAAGATATCAAAAAATGCAACTTATTTTTTTGATTTTCTGTTATAATTTGAAGTATTGATAAAAATTTTTAAACTAAAAGGGAGAGGACAAGCATGGATACAAAGATATTTAAAATTGGTATAGGAATTCTTCTTTTATTTTTAATAATATATGTAGGTTCACTAATTAACTGGATTTTTACTCCTCTTATTGTTTTATTTAAGACTTTATTTATTCCAATTATACTAGCAGGATTTCTTTTTTATTTATTAAGACCATTCGTAAAAATAATAAATAAAAAACTATCAAAAACAATTTCTATTTTACTTGTATATCTTATATTAATATGTATTATTATAGCTCTATTATTTATCATAGGACCTATACTTCAAAATCAATTTCATAGTTTAATGGATAATATGCCTCTTATTATCTCTGAGATTCAAAAGAGTTTTATTAATATTCAACAAAATAATATTATAAAAACTCATGATTTAAATGAAATTTTAAACATGGAAGAGCTTATATCTCAATTAGGAAATCTAATAAATCAACTTGGTAAAAATATTGCGACAAATATGACAAACTTCATAAGTATATTGGCTAATACAATACTTGTATTAGTAATTATTCCTTTCATTCTATTTTATTTATTACGTGATGGGGAACAATTAGGAAAATATATTTTAAATATTTTAAATAAAAAACATAAAAAAGATATTCAATTGATTTTTCAAGATATTGATAAAACTCTTAGTTCTTACATACAAGGCCAAGGTATAGTTTGTCTTTGTGTGGGAGTTTTATGCTATATTACTTTTCTAATTATTGGATTAGACTATGCATTATTATTAGCTGTTATCGCAGGAATTACAAATATAATACCCTATTTTGGACCTTGGATTGGAACTATTCCTGCTGTTATTGTAGGATTATTTCAATCACCGACAATGGCATTAATTGTTATAATTTCAATTGTTATTATTCAACAAATAGAAAGTAATCTCATTTCACCCCAAGTAATTGGAAAAAAGTTAAACATGCATCCGCTTACAATCATGTTTTTAATATTAGTTGCAGGTCGTTTAATCGGCTTAATAGGCATGATATTAGTTGTTCCTACCTATGGAATATGTAGAGTTCTATTTACACATAGTATTAGACTCTGGAAGCTAAAATTTAAAAATAACAATTAATTTTTACTAAATAAATTTTAAATCAATAAATAATAAAACAGAGGATTAATCCTCTGTTTTATTCTACTCTCTTTATTTTTGCTCCTAATTTTGTAAGTTTGCCTTCTATATTAGAATATCCTCTATCAATATGATGAATTTGATTTACTTCTGTAATACCATCAGATATAAGTCCGGTTAATATTAGTGCTGCTCCAGCTCTTAAGTCTGTAGCTTTAACTGGTGCTCCCATAAGATTATCAATACCTGTTACTATGGCTGACCTACCATCTATCTTAATATCTGCTCCCATTCTTCTTAATTCATTTACATGCATAAATCTGTTTTCAAATATAGTTTCTATTATCACACTGGTTCCTTTCGCCATACTCATCAATGTCATTACTTGAGCCTGCATATCTGTTGGAAATCCAGGGTAAGGCAATGTCTTTACATCTACAGCTTTAATTACTTTTGGTCCTATAACTCTTAATTTATTACTCTCCAATTCTTCAAAATATATATTTGATTCTTTAAGCTTAGATATGATTGATTTAACATGTTCCATTTCTACATTTTCTATTATGATGTCTCCACCAGTCATTGCTGCTGCCACCATATAAGTTCCGGCTTCTATTCTATCTGGAATAATCGTATGATTACAACTATTCAATTTTTCTACGCCTTTAATTTTAATCGTATTAGTTCCTGCTCCTTTTACATCTGCACCCATTTTATTCAAAAAATTAGCTAAATCTACTATTTCAGGTTCCTGAGCTACATTTTCTAATATTGTTTCTCCTTCTGCCATACTAGCTGCCATCATAATATTTTCTGTGGCTCCCACACTAGGAAAATCTAGATATATCCTATCTCCCTTTAATCTATTTACTCTTGCCTCCACATATCCATGACCTACTTCTATTTTAGCTCCTAATGCCTTAAATCCTTTCAAATGTAAATCTATAGGTCTAGTTCCTATAGCACAGCCTCCAGGCATTGATATCCTTGCTTTACCTAATCTTGCTAATAATGGTCCCATTACTAAAAATGATGCTCTCATTTTATTCATCAATTCATAGGGTGCTTCAATATTGTTAATATCAGCTGAATTTATACTAAAAGATTCTTCTTCCTTCTTTTCTACCTCAGCTCCCAAAGACTTTAATACTTCTGACATTATATTTACATCTTTTAAATTTGGCACTTCTTCAAGTTTACAAGTATTTGTTGACAATAATGTTGCTGCCAATATGGGTAACGCAGAGTTTTTAGCCCCGCTAATTCTAACTGTCCCCTTTAATGGAGGACTCTTTTCAACTACGAGTTTTGGCACCTACTTCTCCTCCTTAATATAACTTTTATATATTCAGTTGTAGTTTTTTACATTATTTTTAAAGGTACTTTTAAGATTAATTAGTAATACTTAATATCCCTTTGAAATTATTGGTGTTGCAATCCAAATATAAGTTTTATCCTCAGTATAATTATGTCTCATAGCAATATTTAAATTCATCTTATTATTTCCTGTATAGATATGATTATCTATATTTGGTGAATAGGCGGAAACACTTATAATATCTGGTTCAGAATAATTTTCTATTTCTTTTGCATCTATTTTTCTCATTATATTTGATACTATTTTTAGTTTTTCATTATTTTCTATATTGCCACTAAATGTACCAATAATACATGTGTTTATTTCTGGATCTTTTTCCATATTGTTAAAAATATCTTTTATGTTTTTTTGAATATTATCATATTGCTTTAATTCATTAGATATTACATTGACTATTAACTCAGTCTTTTTAAGACTACTATATTTATCAGAAAATGTCAAAAGATTTATTTGTAATGAGTTACCATTTTTATCCTTACCTGTTATTATTAATTTATTCTGACTGTCCCCTTTAATAAGATCCATATCATATGTAGGTGTATTTTCACTCGTAATTTCATATTTATTATTTTTATTTTGAAGTTTTCCTACTATATTAAATTTATTTATAAAGTCTTGTCCTATTTCTTTTAGTTCATCTTCAGTTAGATATTCTTTTGGTAACTCTACTCTTACTTCCACATTCATTTCTAATAATTCTGCATCAGATGTTTTAAAAGCATTTACTACTGGTTCTGACAAATCCTCTCTTATTCCTTGAGACATTGTATAATTTGAAAATGATAATATTAATATTAATCCAATTGATATTACTGTCCTTTTTAACACCACATCATTCCTCCCTAAATATATGATAGGGAAGAGCAAGATCAGTGGTAAAAATGTTAAAGGGGGACAAAAACATTTTTACGGTCTAGTACTCTTCCCTTTCAATAAACAGTATTGACAATTCATCTTGTCCTTTATACATTAACTTTTAAAACATTTAGGAAAGAATACAATAAAAATATTAAATTTAAAATCAATTGAATATGTAACATCAACCCACTATATAATATCAGATTAATATTACAATTAATTTTTGACTATATTACATTACCATTAATATTATAACAAAGTTTTTCCATAATTGTCTATTCCTTATTTTTACTGATTACTGTCAGGTAATTGTTGGCAATTTTTTTATTTGAATTTTTTCATTTAATAATTATTAATTTTCATGATTTGAATCATATTCTTAATACCCATTAGAGCAAATAATTGTAATAACACTATTAGTAAAGGGTTTGCTTGTAATCTTATTAAAAAGTTAGAAGAAAAGAATGATGATTATAAATTAGAAATTAAACAACTTGAAGAAGAAAAAAATGAATATAAGAATTTCATAGATAAAACAATAAAATGTTTGGATGAAGATACGCTTTTAGAAGTAGCAAGAAATGAATGGAAATATCAAATAGAAGTCGATGAAAAACCTATTCCCCCTAATGGAAAAGTAGAAATTAATAAAGATAATTTTAAAATTGTTTATTCTGTGGAAAGCTCTTTACTTTCAAGTATACAAAAAGAACTTTCTAGTAAAGGACCATTTAGTGGAGATTATTTTGACCATTTAACAGTAGTTGGTATTGAAGCAAATAATATTGGAAGAACCGATGGAACTGTTGTTACTGCTTTTGTTTATGAATTGAAAATCTCCCTAAAAATACAAATTTCAAATTAGAAATAAGCGATGAACTTAAGGAAAAACTTGATTTAGAAACTAACACTATAAATATTCAAGTAAATTAAAATTTGTAAGTATAAAAATAAAATATATCCCAATGCCTACGGCAAATATGACCATCTGATAGTAAATAATTCATATATAGGATTATATATGAGAAATAGACATCCAGATTTGAATGTCTATTTTTGTAAAGTTTAAATATTTACCTAGATGCAACATTACTACCTTAAAAAGAGTCTTTGTTGTAATTAGAATCACCTAAGTATTCCACTTTTACTGTGTCGAATTTTGCGATATTTGGGACAGAAGAACCGTCCCCGTGTCCCATTATTTCTTTGCCACATTTATTCTATTGATGGCTTTTCTAAGAGCTATTTCTGCTCTACTATAATCTATATTATCATCTTTTCTTTTTAATTTTTCTTCTGCTCTTTTCTTTGCTAGTTCTGCTCTTTTTACATCTATTTCATCAGGCCATTCTGCAGCATCAGTTACTATTGTAGTTTTTGTTTTATTTACATCTACATATCCTTCTGCAACTGCTGCTTCCCTATATTTTCCATTTTGTTTTATCTTTACCCTTCCTATGGCAAGGGGAGTTACTAATGGTGTATGGTTTTTTAGAATTCCTAAATCTCCTTCTATTCCTCTTACTACTACCATTTCCACCTCGTCTTCAAAGAATTTTTTGTCTGGGCTTACTATTTCGAGGGTAAATGTTGTTGCCATTTTATCACCTCTTTATTATTCTTCTTCCTTCATTTTTTTAGCCTTTTCTACTGCTTCGTCTATTGTTCCTACAAATAGGAAGGCTGACTCTGGAAGTTCATCATGTTTTCCTTCTAATATTTCTTTGAATCCTCTTATTGTTTCTTTAATAGGTACATATTTACCAGGCATTCCTGTAAACTGCTCAGCTACGTTAAAAGGCTGAGATAGGAAACGTTGGATTCTTCTTGCTCTTGCTACGGTAAGTTTATCTTCTTCTGATAATTCATCCATACCAAGTATTGCAATTATATCCTGTAACTCTTTATACTTTTGAAGCTCTTCCTGTACTCTACGAGCAACATCATAGTGTTCTTCTCCTACTATTGCAGGGTCTAGTATCCTTGAAGTTGAATCTAGCGGATCCACTGCAGGATATATACCCAACTCTGAAATCGAACGAGATAAAACTGTTGTTGCATCTAGATGGGCAAATGTTGTAGCAGGAGCTGGATCAGTCAAGTCATCGGCTGGCACATATACTGCCTGAACTGATGTGATTGAACCTTTCTTTGTGGATGTGATTCTCTCCTGTAATTGTCCCATCTCTGTCGCTAATGTTGGCTGGTATCCAACGGCACTAGGCATACGTCCAAGTAACGCAGATACCTCTGATCCAGCCTGAGTAAATCTGAATATATTATCTATAAATAGAAGTACATCTTGACCTGCTTCGTCTCTAAAATGCTCTGCCATTGTAAGTCCTGTAAGAGCAACTCTCATTCTAGCTCCAGGAGGCTCATTCATTTGTCCAAATACTAAAGATGTTTTGTCTATTACTCCCGACTCTTTCATTTCATAGTATAGGTCGTTTCCTTCTCTTGTTCTCTCTCCAACACCGGCAAACACTGATAATCCACCGTGCTCTGTTGCTATATTATTTATAAGTTCCTGGATAAGTACTGTCTTTCCAACTCCAGCACCACCAAATAGTCCAACCTTTCCACCTCTTGAATATGGAGCTATAAGGTCAACTACTTTTATTCCTGTCTCAAATATTTCTGATGCTGTTTCTTGCTCATCAAAGGGAGGTGCTGATCTATGGATTGGAGATTTAGGTCCTTCTGTAACATTTTCCTTTCCATCTATTGCTTCTCCGGTAACACTAAACATTCTTCCTAGAGTGTTTTCTCCTACAGGCACCGTTATAGGTGCACCTGTATCTATAGCATCCATTCCTCTAACAAATCCATCAGTAGAATCCATTGATATACATCTTACTATGTCATCACCGATATGTTGGGAAACTTCTGCAATTATCGTTCCTTCTTTGCCTTCTATCTCAATGGCATTGTATAGGTTAGGAAGATTATCTTCATCAAATCTAATATCAAGTACCGGACCGATTATCTGAACAATTTTTCCTATGTTCTTTTCAGCCATCTATTTCAACTCCTTTTCATTTAATCGCTATTTCTGAGCTTCTGCTCCACCTACTATCTCTGAAATTTCTTGTGTGATTGCAGCTTGACGAGCTCTATTATAATCTAGAGTTAATCCATCAATTAATTCTTCTGCATTATCGGTGGCAGCTTCCATCGCCATTCTTGTAGCTCCTTGCTCACTGGCAGAAGACTCTATCATTGAACCGTATAATACAGCTTTAATATATTTAGGAATGAGATAATCTAATACTTCCTCAGGGGAAGGTTCATAGTCTGTCAATACTCTCTTTCCATCACTTTCTTCTTCTTTTATTCCTTCAGCAGGAAGAAGCTTCATTATAGTAGGTTCATGGGTTATGGTACTTTTGAATTGAGTATAGGCTATATTAACTTCGTCCACTTCTCCTTCTCTATATAGCTTTAGAGCCATATTACCTATCTGAGTTGCATCCATATATGTAGGATCTTCAGATATTCCAGTGAAGCTTCCCGTTACATCATAATCTCTTCTTTTAAAGTGATTTTTACCCTTTTGTCCTATGGTTATGATTTTAGCCCTTTCTTTATCTTCTATATCTTCTTCTACTTTTTTTATGATATTTATATTATATCCACCACATAATCCTTTGTCTGCAGTAATTACTATATAGCATTTATTCTTTACTTCTCTTTTATTAAGCATAGGATGATTAATTCCCCTAGTAGTTGCTAATATATCTTGAATACTTCTCAGTACTGTAAGGAAATATGGTTGAGTTGCTTCTAGTCTTCTTCTAGCTTTTTTTAATTTTGAGGAAGATACAAGTTCCATAGCCTTTGTAATTTGTTTTGTATTACCTACACTTTTGATTCGCCTCTTGATATCCTGCATACTCTCTTGAGCCATCGAATCACCTCTACTTTCTATGAGGACTTATTACATAGTCTTCTCAAAGTCTTTTTTAAACTCTTCTAGAGCTTCCTTAAGTTCATTTTCTGTATCTTCTTCTAGTTTTCCATTTTCAAGGATTGATTTACCCACTTCTGGGTGATTATTATCCATGAATTTATAAAATTCTAATTCAAATTCCTTGATTTTATCAACTGGAATATCCTTTAAATGCTTCTTAGTTACAGCATATAAAATCATCGTTTGATGTTCTACTTTTACTGGTTGATATTGAGGTTGCTTTATAACCTCCATGATTCTCTCCCCTTGAGCAAGGGCTGCTTGAGTTTCCTTATCTAAGTCTGATCCAAACTGAGCAAAAGATTGTAATTCCCTGTACTGAGCAAGATCTAATTTAAGTGTACCAGATACCTTCTTCATGGCTTTTATCTGAGCATCTCCACCAACACGAGATACTGAAAGTCCAGCGTTTACTGCAGGACGTTGTCCTGAGAAGAATAAGTCTGACTCAAGGAATATCTGTCCATCTGTTATTGATATAACATTTGTTGGGATATACGCTGATATATCTCCTGCTTGTGTCTCTATAATTGGAAGAGCTGTCATAGATCCTCCACCATATTCGTCACTAAGTCTCGCTGCTCTCTCTAATAATCTGGAATGTAGATAGAATACATCTCCAGGATATGCTTCTCTTCCTGGTGGTCTTCTAAGTAGTAACGACATTGTACGATATGCCACCGCATGTTTTGATAGATCGTCATATATTATAAGGACATCTTTACCATTGTACATAAGCTCTTCTCCCATTGCTGCTCCTGCATATGGGGCTATGTATTGTAATGGTGCAAGTTCACTTGCTGTAGCTGATACTATAGTTGTATATTCCATTGCTCCATTTTTCTCAAGAGTTTCAACTATACCAGCAACTGTAGATTTCTTTTGTCCTATCGCTACATATATACATATAACATCTTGACCCTTTTGGTTTAATATTGTATCTATTCCTATTGCTGTCTTACCTGTCTGTCTATCTCCGATTATAAGTTCCCTCTGTCCACGACCAATTGGTATCATAGAGTCTATCGCTTTTATACCTGTTTGTAATGGAACAGATACTGATTTTCTTGTGATAACTCCTGATGCCTTTTGTTCTACTGGTCTAAATTTTTCGGAGGTGATAAGTCCTTTTCCGTCAATTGCTTGACCTAGAGCATTTACTACTCTACCTATCATTTGCTCTCCTACTGGAACTTCCACTATTCTTTCTGTTCTCTTTACCGTATCTCCCTCTTTGATGTTTTCATCATCACCTAGAAGAACACATCCTACATTATCTTCCTCTAAGTTTAGAGCCATACCATATACTTCTCCAGGGAACTCTAGAAGCTCTCCTGACATACAATTCTCTAATCCATGAACTCTGGCAATACCGTCTCCAACTTCGATTACAGTACCTACATCTTCCACATCGATTCTTTTTTCATATCTTTTTATCTGCTCTTTAATAATTGAGCTTATTTCTTCCGGTCTTAGGTTCATGAGTTCTTCACCTCTTTCTTAGTTACTGTAGTAGTGTTAAGCTCCTTTGTTATCTTATTGATTTGTCCCTTAACGCTTGAATCTATAACCTTATCACCAATCTTTACTAGGACTCCGCCTAATATGTCTTTGTCTATCTCATTTATTAATTTAAATTTTTTATTAAACTTTTTAGATAATTTTTCTTCTAATTCTCTCAACTTACTGTCTTCCATCTTTATTGCCGTTATAGCCTTACCTTCTACTATACCTTGTTTTTCATTGGCAAGGGCTATATATTCTTTTTCTATAGCCTTGATATATCTTTCTCTACCTTTATCTACTACTATATAGAGTAGATTCATTATTTCATTACTAACTTTTCCTTTAAATAGAGAATTTAATATATCTTTTTTCTCATCTCTAGAAAGTTTAGGATGCTCAAATATAATCTTTAATTTCTCTTCTTCTTCTAAAACCTTAGATACTGCAGATATTTCTTCTTTAAATTCTTCTAAATTGTCAGTTTCTACTGCTACTTCGAAGAAGGCTTCAGCATATCTTTTTGCTATTAACTCTGCCATTGACTTTCCCCTACCTCATCAATAAACTTATCTATCATATCCTTATGGGATTTTTCATCTAAGTTTTTGTCTACTACTTTAGATGCAGCAAGCATGGCAATAGTAACCATTTCTCCCTTTAACTCCATTTGAGCCTTTTGTTTTTCTCTTTCTATGTCACTCTTAGATTTTTCTCTAATGCTTTGAGCTTCATTTTTAGCTTCTTCTATTATTTCATTTCTTAAATCTTCTCCTCTTCTTCTAGAGGTTTCTATTATCTCTTTTCCTTCACCTTTAGCTTCTTCTACTTTAGCTTCATATTCTTCTTTAAGTTTTATAGCCTCTGCTCTTTTATTTTCTGCACTTTCTAAATCAGATTTAATTGTTTCTTTTCTTTTATTTAAAAACTCAGATACTGGTTTATATAGAAAATGTCTAAGTACAAAAAATAATATTAATGTAGCTAATAATTGAAGAAAGAAATTGACCGGATCAGGCAATACATGAATTTGAAAATTCATTTATATAATCCTCCCTTCTTGATTTTGGAGTTAATTCTAGCTCTTAGATACAACAATAAGAGATGGGTAGGTTTACCCAACTCTTATAATCAATAATTCTCTTAAAGTAATGGTTGAACAAATAATAGAATTATCGCAATAACTAATCCATAGATACCAGTAGTCTCGGCAACTGCCTGACCAAGAATCATTGTTCTCAAGATATCTCCTTGTGCTTCTGGTTGTCTACCTACTCCCTCTGCTGCTTTACCTGCGGCATATCCCTGTCCTATTCCAGGTCCTATACCTGCTATTGCTGCTAATCCTGCTCCTATTGCTGAACATCCAAGTATGAAAGCTTCGCTTGTAATTCCTTCTAACATTTTATTTCCTCCTTAAATTTAAATTATTTTTATTTTTAATCATCCATGGCCATAGATACAAAAACCATTGTAAGCATCATAAATATAAAAGTTTGTATTAATCCTGCAAATACATCAAAATACCCATGCAATGCAAATGTCACTACTGGTGCAAAATATCCTAATGCACCGTATAATAATCCCATGATTATAACACCACTTAAGATATTACCAAATAAACGGAAGGATAATGATATTGGATTTGCTATCTCTCCAACAATATTTATTGGAAGCAAAAATACAAATGGTTCTCCTAAAGTCTTCAAATATCCTCCTACTCCCTTTGACTTCATTCCATAATATTGAGTCATAACAAATGTAATTATAGCTAAAGCAAGTGTAACATTATAATCAGAGGTAGGTGGTGTTAATCCTATCAATCCTAATAAATTTGCTACAGCCAAATATAAAGCTAGCATTACAATATACGGGGAAAATTTCATTTTATCTTTTCCCATTGTGGATTCAACTAGATTATCTATTGCCTCAACTATTATCTCCACAACGTTCAAAATACCTGTAGGCTTTTCATCTACCTTTGCATTCTTTATCTTCTTATTTATGTAGATTGCAAATATGGATAACGCTATTACTACTAACCATGAATTAACCACAGTATCATGAATATATATATCCTTACCCATAAATTCAAATGCTATCCCTTGAATATTATCCAAAGCCATACCTCCCTTCAATATAAGTCATCTATTTATTTTTTTTAATCATATCATAGAATGTATCTAATAATATGATTACTTTCACCATAAAAAAGCCTATAATTACCATTAAAAAATTAAGATAATCGGCTAAAGCTGCTATAGTAAGTACTATCCCATAAATCAAATACCTTATCATATAATTAGCTAAAATATAAGGCATTATCTTCCCTTGAGGCATATTTAATGATTTTTCTAATGTTATAGACATTAAACGAAAATTCAATAAATTTATTATCCCCCCAAATATTAATCCCAATACATACTCCTTAGGTTCAGGAATGGTAATCAAAATTATTCCTGAGAGTATAATAATTAATATGACTACTCTTCTTATTATTTTATGTCCTGTATTTTCTACTAGACTCAACTGATCACTTCCTATTAATATCTCGGGTTGTCATCTTAAATAGATTCACAAAAGCAGCGGCTACTCCTATCACTGAAAATATAGCTAAAAATAATACTTTTGTTCCAAATGAATCATCTAAAAACTTACCCAAAAATATACCTATCATTATAGGTACTATCATAGATATACCTATTTGAGATATATAAGCAAGATATTGTAATGTTTTTCTCTTATTATCATTATTATCCTTGGGGCTCATCCCATCACTCCACCATTAGGTGTTATTTAAATTTTAAGAAAAGTTCATCAAAATTTATATACTATATATTATAAAGTATATATTATTTATTCTCAAGGATAGTTTTTTATTATCTGTATATTTATTAAATTTAGTATGTAATACCTAATTGTATACTATTTTACTATTAAATAAAAAATAAAATTCAAAGACAGAGATTAAATCTCTGCCTTCACTTTCTATATTAAGAATAATAATCCTAAGGAAATTATTATACCTGTATATATTAAATCTACTATACAATATCCCATTATATCTCTAGCTCCAAGACCAGCGATACCTAATGCTGGTAATGCCCAAAATGGTTGTATAAGATTTGTCCATGCATCTCCCCATGCTATAGCCATACCGGTATCTGCTGCTGATACACCTAGTTTTGCTGCTGCCGGCATCATGATTGGAGCCTGTACTGCCCATTGACCTCCACCAGAAGGCACAAAGAAATTCACTACTCCTGCACTCAAAAATGAGAAAAATGGAAATGTCATAGCTGTAGATATATTTACAAATCCATTAGATATAACAGATGCTAAAGATACACCAGAAGCATTTACTCCAGTCATCATTCCCATTATTCCTGCATAAAATGGAAACTGAAGTATTATACCGCCTGTCCCCTTTGCTGCAACCGTTATAGCATTTAAAAATCTCCTTGGTGTTCCATGTAATATTATTCCTGCAAATAAGAATATGAAATTAACTATATCTAAGTTTAAATCAAATCCATTATTCATAAAATAATATCCTATATAAATTAATCCCAAAAATCCAACTATCATTGATAATATTGGGCTATTTTCCATTTTATCTGCAAATGTAGGATTTTCCACTTTTACATCTAGATCTTCATCTGCTAATAATTCTGGATCTATTACAAATACATCATCTTCTTTTGGATGCATTGCTCTATTTAATAAAGGCATAGTAATTAATATTATTCCAAATATTATTAGATTATATGGTGCAAATATAGTTTCACTTGTTGATATAGGAGATGTAACTATACCTGAAGTAGCTTCTGCTAGTCCTTTTCCTGCTGTACCTAATTGTAATGGTACTGAACCAGATATCCCAGAATGCCATACTACGAATCCTGAATATCCTGATGCTATAAGTAATCTATAATCTACTCCTTTAATCTGCCTTGCTAATTCCCTTGAATATAATGCTCCTATAACTAATCCAAATCCCCAATTAATCCAACATGCCAATATTGCAACAAAACTAACTGCAAATATTGCTTGTAATGGAGTCTTTGGTATTGATGCTAGTTTTTTTAATCCTTTTTTAATTATTGGTGCATTTGCTAATGTATGTCCTGTCACTAACACTAATGCCATCTGCATTGAAAAGGCTAATAAACTCCAAAAGCCTCCACCCCAATGGGCTATCATATCTATTGGTCCTTGATTCGTCATAAACATCCCAAATACAAATACTATTAATGATAGTATTGCTGCAAATAAAAACGGATCTGGTAAATACTTCTGTACTAATGAAACACAACCATTAGTGAATTTTTTAAACATAATATTCCCCCCTTATTTTAATTGCAAAAACTTTAATTAATTATAGCCATTAGTCATAAAATGGCTAATGGCTATTTTTTAAACTTCCATTGTTTTTAAATCATCTGATATTATTAGCTCTGCTTCTGTAGCTGCTTTTACATCTTCTACTGTAACTTCTGGACCTAATTCTTTAAGAACTAATCCTTTATCTGTTACTTCTATTACTCCCATTTCTGTAATTATCAAGTTTACTTGTCCTGCAGCTGTAAGTGGTAATGAACACTCCTTAAGTATTTTTGGACTTCCTTTAGCTGTATGAGTCATTGCAACTATAACTTTTTTAGCACCTACTACTAAATCCATAGCTCCACCCATTCCTGGAACCATTTTCCCTGGTATCATCCAGTTAGCTAAATTACCTTCACCATCTACTTGTAATGCACCTAATACAGTTGCATCTACATGACCACCTCTTATTATTCCAAAGGATACTCCACTGTCAAATGTAGCTCCACCTTTTTTGATTGTAACATATTGTCCACCAGCATTGGATACATCTTTGTCCTCTTCTCCTTCTTTTGGAGAAGGTCCCAATCCTACAAATCCATTTTCTGATTGGAATGTCACATCAATTTCATCTGGAATAAAATTTGCTACTAATGTTGGCAGACCAATTCCTAGATTTACTACGTCCCCATCGTGCAACTCTTTTGCTACTCTTTTAGCTATAAGCTCTTTTATTTGATTTTTATCCATTATTTAGCACCTCCATCAACCATATAAGTAGTAAAGATGTTTGGTGTCATAACATCATCTGGATCTAACTCTCCAGTTTCAACTATTTTTTCTGCCTCCACTATTACTATATCAGCAGCTGTTGCCATTATAGGATTAAAGTTTTTAGCTGTTTTATTGTAACGAATATTACCTTTTTTATCTACTTTATCTGCCTTTATTAAAGCCACATCTGCTTTAATTGGTAATTCAAGAAGGTATTCTACTCCATCCACTTCAATTTTCTTCTTACCTTCCTCCACTACTGTTCCAACTCCTGTTGAAGTAAGTATTCCACCAAGACCATATCCAGCAGCTCTAATTTGCTCTGCTAATGTTCCTTGAGGTACTAATTGAACTTCTAACTCTCCCTCATTCATTTGTCTTCCTGTTTCTTTGTTTGTTCCTATGTGTGAAGCTATAACCTTCTTAGCTTGTTTATTTACTACAAGCTTTCCTATACCTTTATCTACAAAGCCAGTATCATTAGCTATTATTGTTAGATCCTTCACTCCCTTTTCTACTAAAGCATCTACAAGCTTCTCTGGAGTTCCTACCGCCAAGAACCCGCCAATCATAACTGTCATTCCATCTTCGATATGATTTATAGCTTCATCAATAGAGATTAATTTGTTCATTTTATACACCCCCATGTTATATTTACCTTTCACTACAAATTATTCTATCACAAAGGTAAAAAATTTACCATCCTACTAATTCTTATATATTGTTAATATTATCCTAAATGTATTACTTCAATATGTGGAGCATAGTCAAACCAGTTTATTTCTGGCTCATAAGCTTTAGAAAATACAACCCTTGTTATCCCTGAAGTTATTATTAATTTTTGGCATTCAGTACAGGGTTGATGAGTAACATAAATAGTAGCACCTTTTCTCTCATCTGGCGTAGTTTCTAATAGACAATTCATCTCTGCATGAATCGTTCTCTTACAATGACCATTTATCATATAACATCCATCATCATCACAATGAGGTAATTTTGCAGGACTACCATTATATCCTGTCCCTTTTATTCGTTTATCCTTTACAATTACAGCTCCCACACGAAGTCTAGGACAAGTACTTCTCTCCGCAACCTTATAAGCAATATCCATAAAATATGCATCCCAATCTTTTCTCATATTTCAACCTCCAAAAGTGGGACAGGGGGACGGTTCCTCTGTCCCATAATTGTATACAAGAATACAAAAGTGGGACAGGAGAACCGTCCCCCTGTCCCATATTATTTGGTACCAAATAATCTATCTCCAGCATCTCCTAAGCCTGGAACTATATAGGCATGATCATTTAATTTTTCGTCTAATCCTGCTAAGTATATATCTACATCAGGATGAGTTTCTTGTACTGATTTTACCCCTTCTGGTGCAGCTATTAAACACATTAACCTAATGTTTCTTGCTCCTCTTTTTTTAAGAGCATCTATTGCTGCGATTGCAGATCCTCCTGTTGCAAGCATAGGATCTGTTACTATAAAATCTCTTTCTTCCACATCTGATGGAAGCTTACAATAATATTCCACTGGTTCTAAGGTATCAGGATCTCTATACAGTCCCACATGTCCTACTTTTGCAGCAGGTAGTAAGCTCAACATTCCTTCTACCATTCCTAATCCAGCTCTCAAAATTGGTACTATTCCTAATTTTTTACCAGATATGATTTGAGATTTCGTTTTTGCTACAGGTGTTTCTATATCTATTTCTTCTAACTCAAGGTTTCTTGTTACTTCATAACCCATTAACATTGCTACTTCCTTCACCAATTCTCTGAATGATTTAGAACCAGTATTTTTATCTCTAATAAAGGTAAGCTTGTGCTTTATTAATGGGTGATCCATCACATATAATTCGCTCATAACACATCTCCTTTCTAAAGGTTTTGTACAATCTCATATATTATAACATATTATTTTCTATATCTATAATTTTATCTACTCTTCTTTCATGTCTTCCACCTTCAAATTCTGCCTTTAAAAAGGAATCTACTATTTCTTTTGCTAAATCTTTCCCTAAAACTCTTCCTCCCAATGCTATTACATTTGCATTATTATGCATACTTGCCATCTTAGCAGAGTACGTATCTGAACATAAAGCACATCTTATTCCTTTAACTTTATTACATGCTATAGAAATACCTATTCCAGTACCACATACTACTATACCTTTATCATATTCACCTTTAGCCACTGCTTCTGATACCTTCTTACCAAAATCAGGATAGTCTACTGAATCCTCTGAATATGTTCCAAAATCTTTAATAGGTATTCCTTTATCTTCTAAATGTTTTCTTATTTCTTCCTTTAACTCAAGACCTCCATGATCACTTCCTACTGCTATTTTCATTATATTCCTCCTATTTATTTTTTATTTTCTTTATCACTTTTTCCAGTGCTTCTCTTATTTCATCTGCATTCTTTCTATATATTTCCACTGAACGACCAAATGGATCTTTTATATCTAAGTCATCTTTTCCATGAGCAAATTCCTTTAATGTATATGTTTTATCCCTTGCATCTTCATATAAATTTAATAATATAATTTTATGGTTATAAGTCATAGTTAATATCAAATCTGCATTTTCTACATCTTTTCTTGTTATTGATTTAGCTCTATGTTTAGAAAGATCTATACCATCTTCCTTCATAATTTCAATTGCATGTTTCGATGCTTTACTTCCATTTATTGCAGATAATCCTCTAGAATGAATATTTATATCTATTTTCTCATCCATATTTTTTACAATATCCTTTAAAACGACCTCTGCCATACTACTTCTACAAGTATTTCCTGTACATACAAAAAGAATATTTCTCAAAAAATCACTCCCTATAGATTTTCTATGTCAAACCCCGCTGCCTTTTCCATTCTGTTCATTATTGCTTTACCTATCCCAAATTTTTCTACCCCTTCTGCTAGGATAATATCCACATTCATTCTATCAAATTCCCTAAGAGAATTAAAGAAATTTGAAGCTATTGTACTTGGATTTTTTCTATCTCCTACAACTATTGTTATATCACAAGGATAACTCCATTTACTTTGTTCTGTAGCTAATATTCCTACCTTTAATCCCTTTTGTGTAAATTCTTGATATAACTTATTTATTCTATTAATCATTTGATGCAATTCTCCGTTTATAATCTTCATTTTAGCATTAGGAGAATAATGCTTATATTTTTGGCCTGGAGATTTAGGAATAATATCCTTGTTTTTTCCTTTTAGAGCAGGATCAACATTAACCTCTGAAAAAACATTTAATAAATCTTCTTCTGTTATTCCTCCGGGTCTAAGTATTGTTGGAATATCTTCTGTAACATCTACTACTGTAGACTCTACTCCTACCCCTGTTCTTCCTCCATCTACTATGGCATCTACTTTACCTTTCAAATCTTCTATTACATGATTTGCGTCAGTAGGACTTGGTCTTCCTGATATATTAGCACTAGGGGCAGCTATTGGTAAATTAGCTAATTCTATGATTTTCCTTGCAATAGCATGATTGGGCATCCTTATAGCTACAGTATCTAATCCTGCTGTTATTATATCAGGGACTTTTTCACATTTCTTCATTATCAATGTAAGAGGGCCTGGCCAAAATTTTTCCATTAAAATATAAGCCTTCTCAGGAATTTCTAAAACTAGATCTTCCAATTGATTAGTATCAGATATATGAACTATCAAAGGATTATCCTGAGGCCTTCCTTTAGCTATAAATATTTTCTTTGTTGCTTCCTCATCCAAAGCATTAGCACCTAATCCATATACTGTTTCTGTAGGTATTGCAACTAGCCCTCCACTTTTAAGAATTTCTGCTGCTTTTTTTAATCCTACTAAATCTTCAGATTTTATTATCATTGTTTCCCTTTTCATTTTATCCCTTCTTACTGCTTTTTCTTCCTTACATATTATATATTATTTTTATCCTTATATCTAGGATATATCCAATACTGATATAACATAATCTATATTTTCACGGAATAGAATTAATTAAGATTCTTTTTTAGAGGTGAAATAATGGAAATATATTTAGCTACACTTATTGGTTTTCTTATCGGCATAATCGGAACCGGACTCGGAGGAACACTCACTATTTTCCTTGTAAATCCAAATAATAAATTTCTTAGTATGCTTTTAGGTCTTACTGCTGGTCTTATGCTTTCTATCATCACTTTTGATTTAATGCCTGAAGCCATAACTTTAGGCGGTTTAACTATAGTTATAATTGGCATTATATTTGGAATAATGTTAGTTTTGTTAATAGAAGATATATTTTATAAAGCAAATAAAAAATGTAAAAACATGAAAGAAGGTTTCTTAAAAACAGGATTACTAATGGGAATAGGCATTGCTCTACATAATCTTCCAGAAGGTTTAGCAATAGGCTCCGGTTTCATGTTTACTTCAGATATTGGAATAAAAGTAGGTATAATTATAGCATTACATAATATTCCTGAAGGAATGGCCATGGCCACTCCTTTAAGAATGAGCGGATTTAGAAAACTCAAAGTAATATTTCTAACATTATTAGCTGGGATTCCTACAGGTATAGGCGCCTTTTTGGGAGCTGTGCTTGGTAATATATCAGATATATTTATTGGACTATGCTTAGCTATAGCCGCTGGAACTATGTTATATATAATCTGTGGAGAACTCATCCCAAATTCTAAAAATATCCACAAAGGAAGAATATCTACATTAGGTTTATCCACAGGTTTTATACTTGGGCTCATACTTATAGAATGTCTATAACTATATACTTGATAAAAGAGTCTTGAAAAAATTTTTTCAAGACTCTTTTATTATTTTAGCTTTATCACTATAAACTTTCTTTAATAATATAGGAGTTATAATTGTCGAAGCCAATACCAACAATACCACTCCAGTAAATACATCTTGACCTATTACATCTATACTTAACCCTAAATTTGCAACGATAAGAGCAACTTCTGCTCTGGGCACCATACCTATTCCTATTTGTAATGATTCTCTAGTAGTAAATTTGGATATCCTACCTCCAACATAACAACCTCCAACTTTTCCTAAAATAGCAGCAGTAATTATCACTACACTGAGTAATACGCTTCCACCTATATTATCTAACTTCACTCCCAACCCAATATTCATAAAAAATATTGGAGTGAATATTGAATAAGCTACTCTTTGTATCTCATGAGAAACTCTATTCCTGTGCGGAGTACAAGAAAATATCACTCCCGTTATATATGCACCAATAATTGCTGCTACACCCAATTCTTCCGCTATAAAAGCTAATGAGAATGAAAATATTAATGCCAATGTCAACAATTTATTCTCTCGATTTACCTTGTCAGAAAATTTAGTCAATGATTTAGAAAATATAACGCCTATTACTAATGATATTACAAAGAAAAATATAATCTTTCCTAATACAAATATAATATTACTATTCTGTGTAGGATCCACTATACCTACTACAAGAGTAACTAATATTATACCTACTACATCATCTATAATAGCCGCTCCTAATATTCCGATCCCTTGACGCGTCCTTAGCTGACCTAATTCTCTAAGGGTTTGTACTGTAATACTCACACTAGTTGCTGTAAGTATTACTCCTACAAATATTGCTTCATTTAATGCTACTGTTCCTTTCAATAATAGTATCCCTATCATTCCTAATATCATGGGTCCTAAGACTCCTCCCAAAGCTATGGAAGTAGAAGATTTACTAGAAGACTTCAAATCATCTAAATCTGTCTCAAGGCCTGCTATGAACATTAGAAGTATGACTCCTATTTGAGCTATTTGCTCTATAAATTCAGTACTTTTTATTATGTTAAGTATTGATGGTCCAATAAGCAATCCAAATATTATTTGTCCTAATACTTGTGGTTGCTTTAATTTACTACTAATATATCCACCTACACTTGCAAAGAATAAAAGCATTGCTATATCCTTTAAGAACATTAAACTACTTTCCATCAGTCATTACCTCCAAAGACAATACTATGAAGATATTATTCTTCAATATTTCTAAGTTTTTCAGTTTGATCACTAGTAATCAATGCATCTATCATTTCTTCTATATCTCCATCTAAGAAATTATCTAGCTTATATACTGTTAAATTAATTCTATGATCAGTTATCCTTCCTTGAGGATAATTGTAAGTTCTGATTCTTTCACTTCTATCTCCAGTTCCCACTTGAATCTTTCTAGCTTCTGCAATTTCAGCATTTTGTTCTGATATTTGTTTTTCATATATTCTAGCCTTTAATACTTTAAAAGCTTTCTCCTTATTTTTTAACTGAGATTTCTCATCTTGCATAGCAACTACTATACCTGTTGGTTCATGAGTAAGTCTAACCGCTGAGTCAGTAGTATTAACACTCTGTCCTCCATTACCTGAAGACCGATATACATCCACACGAACATCATTCATATTTATCTCTACTTCTACATCATCCACCTCAGGTAATACTGCTACTGTAGATGTAGATGTATGAATACGTCCTCCAGATTCCGTAGCTGGAATCCTTTGAACCCTATGAACTCCAGATTCATACTTAAGCTTAGAATAAGCACCCTTACCTTTAATCATAAATACTATTTCTTTAAATCCTCCAATTCCTTGAGTGCTAGTATTCATAATATCTACTTTCCACCCTTGTCTTTCTCCATATCTTGAATACATTCTAAATAAGTCTCCTGCAAAAATACCAGCTTCATCTCCACCAGCCCCTGCACGAATTTCCACTATAACATTTTTATCATCATTAGGATCTTTAGGTATCAAAAGGAATTCTATTTCTTCTTCTAATTTTACTTTTCTTTCATTAAGATCATTTAATTCTTCCTTTACCATTTCTTTGAAATCATCTTCTAATTTATCATTCAACATTTCCTTTGACTCTTTTATTCCTTCGATTACTTCTATATATTCTCTATATTTATTTACTATTGGCTCTATTTCTGCATGTTCTTTTACATATTTCTGCCATTCATTAGTTCTATTTATTATCTCAGGATCACTTATTTTATGATTAAGATCTTTATATTTTTCTTCAAGAAAATCTAATTTTTCTAACATAAATTTCACTCCTACTATTTATTCATTAAATATATATTATATCAAATTATTTCTAATAAGTCGACATCAATAAAGTAAAATTCCTGTTATTCCAGCTCCTATTATACACATAATTGGGTTAATCTTCTTTATTCCTACCAAATAAAACATTGTAATAGCTATTATTACACCTTTAAAATCCGATATTGACTCTCTTCCTACCGAATATAATGCTGATGCCACCAAGCCTAATACTGTAGGTCTTATTCCTCTAAAAATCCAATCTACATATTTTGAATTTTTAAATTTTTCTAGGAAGTGAGCAATAGTTGTTATTATTATAAATGAAGGTAATATTACTGACATAGTAGATACTACTGAGCCTAATACTCCATTTATATTATACCCCAAAAATGTTGCAGCATTTATTGCTATCGGTCCTGGAGTTACTTGAGATATGGCTAACATATCTACAAATTCTCCTGAAGTTATCCAACCATGACTCTCTATTAATTCTTCTTGAATAAAAGGAATCATAGCAAGGCCTCCTCCAAAACTAAATAAACCTATTTTAAAATAAGATAAAAATAGATTTAATAAAACCATACTAATATTCCTCCTTTTCACTATATTTATGTAATAATATAGAACCGATTGCAGCAACTAAAAGTATAAAAATTGGATTTATATTAAATATTCCTATAGCTATAAAAGCTAATACGGGAACTATAAATAATTTTCCCTTTGCTCCTGATGATTTTACCAGACTATATAATGATGCTCCTATCAATCCTACTACAGCTGGAGTCAGGCCCTCAAACACCTTAGACACTATTATATTATCTCTAAACCCATATACAAATTTTGCAATTGTTAATATTATCAAAAATGATGGCATTGCTACACCCAATGCACAAGCTATAGCACCAGAAATTTTTTTTATTTTATTTCCTATAAATATACATGCATTAATAGCCAATGCTCCAGGTGCAGACTGTGCTATAGCTATAGTATCTACGAATTCCTCTTGAGTAAGCCATTTATTATTATCTACAACTTCCTTTTCCAATATAGGAATCATAGCATATCCTCCACCGATAGTAAAAAATCCTATTTTAAAAAATGTCATAAAATATTTAAACAATTCCTTCAATTTATCCTCTCCTTCCCCATACTACTCTATTCCTGTTCTCTAAATCTTTTATTATTTGAATATCAATATATCCATATTTCTCCATTAATTGCTTAACATCATTCCCCTGATTATATCCTATTTCGAAGGCTAATACACCATTATACTTTAATATATCATATCCATTCTTCGATATAAATCTATAAAATTTTAATCCATCTTCTCCTCCATCTAAAGCTAACTTAGGTTCATATTTTGATACCTCTAAAGATAATTCCTTTAAATCTTTCGTAGGTATGTAAGGTGGATTTGATACTAACATATCTAATTTAGTATTTATATCAGGAAATCCCTTTAAAATATCCCTATTTATAAATTCAATTTTATATTCAAGTTCTAAATTTTTTGAATTTTTTCTAGCTATTTCAATGGCTTTATCACTAATGTCCACTGAATAAATATATGAATTATTTATGTAATGGGCAAGACTTAAAGATATAGCTCCGCTTCCTGTCCCTATATCCATGATATTGATTTTTTCTTTGTCCATATTCTTAGATAGTTCAATAAGTTCTTCTATAAGAATCTCCGTATCTGGTCTAGGCACTAATACTCCTTCTTCCACCTTGAAATCAAGACCCATAAATTCCTGATGCCCTAGAATATATTGTAATGGATAGCTAGTGTTTCTTATTTGAATTAACTTTTCATATTCCCTTGAAGTTTCATCATCTACCACATGATTAGGATACGTATAGAGATATGCCCTATCAATGTTTAATAAATGAGACAAAATCAACTCAGATTCCAGCTGTGGATTGTTATATTCTCTTTTTGCTAAATTTTTCAAACCCTCCTTTAATAAATTCTTTATAGTTGCTGTCATAGTATACCTCCCGTTTTGGGACAGGGGACGGTTCTCTGTCCCACTTTTCTTAAAATATAGATTAATTATATCATATTTATTGATTAATTTAGAGAAAGTTAACTTATAACATTTTAATATTATTTTTAAATAAAATTAATGTAACATTGGTTACATCTTTTTATTAATTATATATGTATACTATATTTAAATTAACTTTAAGGAGGTTTTTAAAATGGATATTTTTACTATTATATTTTGGATTATAACTATTTCTTTAACTATAGTAGCCTTAGTTAAAGAAAAAAGAAGAACTTTTGAAGCTATGAAAAAATCTAGAAGTATGATGGGAAATATGCTAGGTCAAATTATAAGTATTATTTTTCTTATAGGATTAATTCTCACTTTTATACCACCAGAATCCATAAAAAGTGTATTAGGATCCTCCAATGTAATATCCGGAACTATAATTTCTGGATTAGCCGGAGCTATAACTCTTATTCCCGCATTTGTAGCATTTCCATTGGTAGGTTCCCTTGTGACAGCAGGAGCTAGTATTATTCCAGCCGCTGCTTTCTTAACAACATTAACCATGGTAGGATTTGTTACATTTCCTTTAGAAAAGAAAGAATTTGGTACTAAATTTGCGTTGTCGAGAAATTTATTGAGCTTTATTTTTGCTTTAATAATTGCAATGATGATTGGAGTGATTTTATGAAAATTTTAAATTTCATTAAAAATAACAAACTAATTTCCTTCGTTTCATTAGTCTATCTTATACTTCTTATATTTAATAGTGATAAATTTATGGAATCTATAAGTAATTCCAGTTATTATCTTTTAGAAATGATTCAAATTTTACCGGCAATATTTTTATTGACAGCCATTATTGATACTTTAATTCCTAAAAAAGTAATTGTAAATAGAATGGGAGAGAACTCTGGTTTCTCAGGATATATACTTTCCTTAGTATTAGGAAGTATCTCTGCAGGACCAATCTATGCAGCATTTCCTATAGCTAAAACCCTTCTCTCAAAGGGAGCTGGCATTTCAAATATCGTAATTATATTAAGTGCCTGGGCTGTCGTGAAGGTACCAATGCTATTAAATGAAGTAAAATTTCTTGGAATAGATTTCATGATTGTAAGATGGATATTAACTGTAATTGCTATATTTACTATGGGTTATATAACATCTAGAATTGTAAAGAAAGAAGATTTGCCGAAGGAAAAAAGTAATAGTAATGAAGGTATTCTTAAAATAAATGATGATTACTGTATTGGTTGTGGATTATGCGTAAAAACACTTCCAGAAATATATGAAATGAAAAATAAAAAAGCCATTGTAAAAAATTCTAACCCAAGTAAAAAAGTATATGATTCAATAGATAAAACAATTCAAAAGTGCCCGACTCAAGCCATTAAATTTAAATAGTGGGACATGGGGACGGTTCTGGTGTCCCACTTATCGCAAGTTTCGACATGTCCTCCTATTCCCTATTCATTAGATTCAATATATTTCTCATATCTTTAACATTTATTTGCCCTGGTGCAGAAGCTTTCTTTGCTGCTGCAAATGTCATACATGAACCAAATAATCCACATGCTAACCTAGAAATTATTCCTAGCTGTCCCATAGAAATTGTTATAGTGGGACGGTCTCTCTTATTTCTTTTCATTTCTAATGTTGCGTTTAGAAGAGTAAGTACATCCTCTTCATACCTTGGCATTACAGCTATCTTAGTAATATCTGCACCATATTCCTGCATTTTAACCAATCTATTTATTATTTCTTCTTTTGGTGGGGTTTTATGGATATCATGATTTGACATGATAACTTTTACATCATTTTCTTTAGCAAAGGCAATAAGGTTATTTATTTTATCTTCATTGCTAAATAGCTCCACATCTACAAGATCAACTAATCCACTTTCAATAACAACATGATTTAGTTCAAAATATTTATCCTCTGGCATTTCATGCTCTCCACCTTCTTTTTTAGTTCTGAAGGTAAATAATAATGGCCTATTATATATTTTTCTAATTTCCTTTAATAATTCTTTAATATTACTAAAATCCTCTACATCTTCATAGAAATCAACTCTAAATTCCACTAAATCAAAATCTACAGAATGAAGATATTTACCTTCTTTTAATATGTCCTCTTTAGTTTTTCCTACTAATGGTACACAAATCTTTGGTAATCCTTCATTAAATATTATATCTTTAACTTTTACTGTTTTCATATGGTTGTCTCCTCGCTACTTCTTTTATCCAACCTGCACCATCACCATTTAATATTTTTGTTCCAATTTCATTTATATTATACTCTTTAGATATTTCAGCTTCCCTTATTTCTCTCTTACCCCTATTCTCGCTTTCTCTATCTTTCCCTTGCATACTTATCCATACTCCATCTATTTCTTCAAATAGTATTTTTGTTTCTTTTTCACCTTGTAGCTTATTTTCTTTATTTAAATTATTTTCTTCTTTTTCTTTTTGCTCAATCTTTTCTCCTGAATCTTGTACTATATTCCAAGCAGCTGTATGACTTATAGTCTAAAAGACAGGATTGATTCCTGCTTTTTTAGTCTTTAGGTTCGGGTCACTTTTGTAGATATACCTTCATAAACAAATTTCCTAAATGTTCCGTTGACTATTCCTATGATCGATAAATTTTTTCTTAGAATTGAATTTAAAACAACTCAAAAAGCAAATCCCTATCCTAACTTACTTCTATATATTTCAATTCACCCTTGGTGTCCAATACATTAATAAAATCCTGTAAATCTTTGAACATTATTAATATATATCCTCATTTCTATTCATTTTCATATCTAAATCCTAATACATCAATCAGTATTTTACAAGTGTTTATGCCTGTTTGGCAATGCCTTTACTTCTACACAAGAGCGTGCTGGAGCATTTTTTGCACTTATAGTTTCATTTTATTCCTCTCATATAATGGTAGAATAACACAATTGTTTCTTAAGATTTATATATTTCTATAAATATAGTCTCTATTTCTTCATGTTATAGTATGAAATATAATCCTTTTCAGGTATTAATTTCCCACCAGTTGCCCAAACAATTTGAATTGCATTATCTATATATTTTTCTAAATCATGCAATGATATATATTCTTTTGCAGCTTTATTACTACTTAAAAACAATGGCCCAGAAAATCCAGCACATGCTGAAGGCTCCAATTTGATATTCTCTGTATCTTTAATATCACGTAGGAAATTAAATAATTTTTCATCTTCTATTGTATAAATTCCGCTTATTATAGGCTCTACTGTTTTTCCTACAAAACTAGAAGGTTTGCCTACAGCCAACCCATCTGCTATAGTTTTATTATCTAGTCCTATATCCTTAACACTTATTTTATCATGTAATTTAGTAGCCAGGCCTAATAGCATACATGGTGAGTGTGTTGGCTCTGCAAAAAACATGTGTACATTATCGCCAAAAGTAATTTTTAATCCATAAGCTATACCACCTGGTCCTCCACCAACTCCACATGGTAAATATACAATAAGAGGAGTCTCTTGATTAATATTAATATTTTGGCGTTCCAACTGAACTTTAAGTCTATTAGCAGCAACTGAATACCCAAGAAAAAGATCTTCTGAATTTTCGTCGTCTACAAAATGGCTTTTAGGGTCATTTTCTGATAATTTTCGTCCATTTTCCACAGCAAAGCTATAATCTGAATCATACTCTATTACCTTTACCCCTTTTGATCTAAGCAAATCTTTTTTCCACTGTTTAGCATCATTAGACATATGAACAATTACCTTAAAGCCGATCTTAGCGCTCATGATTCCTATGCTTAATCCTAAATTCCCAGTTGAGCCTACTTGAATTGTATATTGACTAAAAAAATCTTTAGATTTTTGCAGTGATAGCTCCGAATAATCACTGTCTTTAGTTATTAAACCATTTTCTAATGCCAAATGTTCGGCATACTTTAGCACCTCGTATATTCCTCCACGAGCTTTTATTGAGCCGGCAACAGCCAAATTATTATCCTGTTTGATGAATAATTTCCCATTTATTTTTGAATTATATCTGTCTTCCATATGAGACTGCATGTTAGGAATAAAAGTTAATTCCGAATCAATAATTCCACCATTGCTCCTTGTCTCTGAAAATTCTTGAATAAAGTATTTAGAAAACCTTGTCAATCTCTTTTCAGCATCTGAAATTTTCTCTTCTGCTATTGGCAATTCATCTTTGAGCATTTGAAAGGGCTGCAATGAATTATTAATCCAAAAAACTTCATTATATCTTTTTAGCTGAGACATTAACGATTCGTTTTCCATGTTAATACCATTCGTTGCCATATGTTTTCCTCCTCTTACGTCAGCTTACCAGTTTAAGTAAGCAATCTTTTATCCAATTGATAATACTACAGATGTCTGTATTATATATAGACAAAGTTGGAACCATTTAATACAAATGATTCCAACTTAAGCTTAATCTATTTTTACACTACTTTTGTTTTTATCATACACAAAGATTACTCTATTTGCAAGTATACCTAATGCTACTGCTAAGATTGTAACAAGTCCAGAATTTAATTCTAATATATTCCCTGAGAATAAGAGAATAACAGCAATGCATGCAATGGTTAATAACCCGCCTCTCGGATTTTTCAATAATAAGTCAATATAAATAGAACCGAATAGAGCTGGCAAGATATAATTAAAAGCATCAAGTACAGCTTGTGGAAGTAATGGAACAACTCTACCGCCAATTAAAGTGAATAACATAATAGCTGCTACAGATACAAATACTGAAGTACAAGTTGCTAAATTTGCAATTACTTTTCCTTCATGAGTATCTGCTTCATATTCTGCACTTTTTAGCGCCATATTCGCTGAAGTCATACGTATATCCCCTACAGAACCTGCTAACCATCCTACATAAGATCCTGCTACTCCTACAGTAGGAAAATATGCAGTTGGTTGTACAATCCAGCTAATACCATATGTTGCTGCTACAAGTCCCCATAGTTTAAAAATACCTGATAATCCAGGAAAAGTTCCATATTTTGCAGAAATATAAATCGGTGGAATAAAATTAGCAATGCAAGCATATATCATAGCACCTATACCAAACTTTACAAGTGTTCTGTAATATTTATTCTGTACATCCATTATATAGCTCCTCCTCTATATTTTTATAATATATTTTTACTTAAATAAAATCTGAGCTACTGCCATTCCTACTATCATTGAAATTCCTAATGATACTTCTTTTAATCTCTTATTATTTGGAAATGCTTTTGTAATAATCAAAGTAACAACTGCTGCAGCTAATACAGCTACTATTTTCTGATAGTTAACATTACTACTAGTTCTAGATATTAATTGACTAGTTAGCAAATAACCAAATAGTCCTAGTGTTGACCCTGCAAGTAGCATTTTAATCCATTTAGAGTCAAATTTTGAATAAAGCAGTTCTACTCCTTTGTCCATACGGTGTGTAAGTGCTAAAACAACAAATAACCATCCAAAATTATTTAATGCCATTGCCCATAGCGAAGATGTAAATGCTTCTATTCCAAAACTTGCTGTGCCAGCTTCTGCACCTACAGCATTTGCTGCCATAGAAATTACTGCTATTTCTGTTCTTCCTGCTCCTACATCTGAAAGTCTCATCCAAGTTGTAGGTGCTCCAACAAGGGCAACCATAGATAATAGAATAATAACTGGTGAAATTGAAGGACCAATGGCTGAAATAGCTGCAGATCTAATGCCTGCTCCATAGCGCTCTTTTGGAATTTGAATTCTTTTTGCTTCCTTTAGTCCAGTATTAAAAAATATTACTGCCATTGCAGCAACTGCAATTACCATTAATGCAGATGCAAGCCATAGCCCTGGGCTATTAACAATTTGTTCTAATTCACTGCTCATTTGATTTCCTCCTCAAATAAAATTTATTACTATTTCTTATAATAGCTAACATGGATATGCTTTACCTATTATAAACTTCATCTATTGATCTTTTCCTGTGTCAAATGAATCTATATTCACTACTGCAGCTGTATATAATTTTGTTCTTTCAAAAATGGAATCTACAATAGCATATTCTCTTTCAGTATGATTCCATTGTCCTCTAACTCCACATGAACAAATAGTAGGTACACCTGCCATTGTAGTGGATGCTGCATCTGAACCTCCACCTAAGGTTCTCCCATTAATTTCATCAAGATCATATTTTGCTGCCACTTCTTTTACAAAGTTAAAGAAGCTTAGACCTTCACTTGTTCTCTCAAATACATCAAGCTTATTTAAATAAGAGTAAGTTGTAGTTGTACCTTCTATGTAAGTAGCTTCACATGCTTTTTTGAACCCTTCTAATAGTTTTTCTTTTTCAGCCAGACTTGTATAACGCATGTCCACAACAACTTCACAATGAGCAGGTACAGCATTTGGTATGGTGCCACCTTTTATAGTACCGATATTCACCGTTGTTCCAACATCTATATCTGTGATATTATGCAAATCAATAATTTTATATGCCATTTCTACGATAGAGCTTCTACCACCTTGAAAGTCATTCCCTGAATGTGTTTCTACTCCATCTACTCTAATGCTATATCTCAAGCATCCTTTTCTTCCTATGCAAAGATAATTATCAATTAACCCTGTTTCC
Source organism: Anaeromonas gelatinilytica (assembly GCF_016820635.1). Taxonomy (GTDB): domain Bacteria; phylum Bacillota; class Clostridia; order Tissierellales; family SIT17; genus Anaeromonas; species Anaeromonas gelatinilytica. The sequence continues at coordinate 48,646 of NZ_WSFU01000134.1, forward strand.
ATATTAAAGGCACATAAACATCCCTTTGCTTCTTCTTCCATCACCTCAGCACCTTTAGAAAATGTATGATTGATTTCCTCATCTCCTGAAAAACAAAACTTGATTGGTCTTTCTTTATAGCCCATACGATTTAATGTTTTTACGACATTTAAAGCTATTAATATTCCGCCTTTCATGTCAAGCACGCCTGGTCCATAAGCTTTTCCATCCTTAATAAGGAAAGGGTTTTCCTCAAACATACCAGTAGGAAACACCGTATCCATATGACCACAAAATAATATTGGCTTTCCTGGTCTGTCTTTCCCTAGTATCCCGACTAATGTATCAGCATTGCGTCCAACCTCAACATATTTACACTCAAATCCTTCCTTTTCCATCTCATACTTTAGAAAATCAGAAAATCTTTTTACAGCTGGTAAATCTCCGCTCCAGCTTTCTCGGTTGACAAATTCTTTGTAAAGATCCATTACTTCATCTTTACGAGTATCAACTTCCTCAAAAGCTTTTTTTAAATCATAATTCATTAAACAGTACCTCCTTTTCCGCATCTTATAAGTAGCTCATCCCATCTTCTATCAACTTCATTTTGTATTTCCCGAATCCACATCTCATTTCCTTTTTTAAACAGATGTTTAAACCTTCCTTGAGACTTCAGAAATTCTTCAATAGGTAGCTTCTTATTTGGTTTATAAGTTAACTTCCACTTACCATCTTCTATTTCAAATAGGGGCCAAAAACAAGTTTCTACAGCTAGAACACATATTTTCATTAATTCTTCAGCAGGATATCTCCAACCCCTTGGACATGGTGCCATTATGTTGAAAAATACGGCTTTGCTTTTATATATAGCTTTCTCTGCTTTTTCGTGCAAGTCCTTGAAATTGCTAATAAACGTAGTTTGAGCGACATACGGTATATTATGAGCTGCTATGACATGCCATCTTATTTCAATAGTGCCTAGCATTTTTTTCCTCCTCTCATTTAGTAAGCTTCTTTAGATTCATTATTACAGCAGCAATTAATTTTGATCTTTCAAATAATGACTCAACTAAAGCGTATTCTCTAACAGTATGATTCCATTCACCGCGAATCCCAAACGAACATATTACTGGAGTTCCTGCTATAGTAACATATGCTGCATCTGAAACTCCACCTAATTTTCTAGAATTTAGTTTTTCAAAACCAAATTCTTGTGCAGTTTCATTTACATAGTTGTAGAAATTCATAACACCCTCTGTAGTTTCATAAGCGTTCATTGCACCTACAAATTCACATTTAGTTTTTGTTCCTGGAACGTAAGTTTTCTCACAAACATCTATAATATTTTCCTTAATCTTACTCATCTCATCCATTTTTTCAAATCTTACATCAAGCTCTATTTTACATTCCTTTGGTACTGCATTAGCTATAGTTCCCCCGTCTATTTTACCAACGTTAAACGTTGTCCCAATTTCCAAATTTGTTAGTTTTCGAAAAGCAATGGTTTTATAAGCAACCTCTTCAATTGCATTTATCCCACTTGAAAAATCATTACCAGCATGTGCTTCTATTCCCTCAACACTAATATGAGCTTCAATTCGGCCTTTTCTACCAACACATAGGCTATTGTCAATTAATCCAGTTTCCATATTAAATGCACAGATTCCACCTTTAGCTTCTTCTAAAATAATCTCAGCACCATTAGAGCCCATATGGCTTACTTCCTCATCCCCTGAATAAACAATTTTTATTGGTCTTTCATTGTATCCAATACTATTCAGAGCTTTTATGACATACAATGAAATAATTATTCCGCCTTTCATATCTAAAACACCAGGTCCATATATTTTACCATCAACAATCTTAAAGAGATCCTTCCCAAAGGTACCATTTCGCAAAGCTGTATCCATATGCCCAGAAAATATTACAGGTTCACCTTGCCTGTCATCACCTAATATTCCTACAAGTGTTTTTCCATTACCACCTACATCAACTAGCTTGCAAATAAAGCCTTCTTTTTCAAATTCGCTTTTTAGTCTTTCTGCAAAAACGTTAACTGACTCAGGTTCTCTTCCACAGCTTTCTATATTTACAAATTCGCGATACAATTCTAAAATATTTTCTTTATTATTATCAATATACTGGTAAATTAAATCTAATTTTTCTTTCATTACCATTCTCCCCTTTCAAATAATTAAAATTGTTATTTTCTTTGTTTATAGATAAGCAATATCAAAATACAATGAGCACCAAACTTACATGAAAGTACTTTCACCTCCTTAAAATCTAGACTTCATATACTATTTGTAACTAACTACCTTTACCCCCTCATTTCTTATTGCCTTTACTAATTCTCCTAAATATTTACTTAAAGGAGTCTTGTAATCTCTTGAAGGCTTTTCTTTTTCAAGAATTTCATATTTTTCATCTCCAAATGAATGATAAGGCAGCAGCTCAATTTTGGGTTCTCTTATATTTTCTCTAACAAATTTTGCTGTTTTTATTATATTTTCCATATCAGAGTTTACACCAACAATTACTGGTATGCGGATTACCATGGGCACATTTAATTCATTTACGGATTTTATATTGCTCAATATTTTCTTATTGCTTACTCCTGTAAAAAATTTATGTTCTTCGTCGTCCATATGCTTGATGTCGATAAATATTAGATTTAGTTTCTTCAAAATATCTTTTACTTCATCAAATTTAAAATATCCTGAAGTTTCAATAGCTAAGTTCACACCTTTGTCATAAAGTTTGTATACAAGCTCTCTTAATATATCTTGTTGTAGAGTTGCTTCTCCTCCAGAAAAAGTAACTCCTCCACCTGAATATCTATAAAATATTCTTTGCTTCTCGATTATAGATAATATGTCACTAGTGCTGTAACGATATATCAGTTTGTTTCTCTTGCAAGCTTCAAGTCCACTAATATTAACATGGCTCTCTGGATTAGAGCACCATTTACATCTGAGGGGACAGCCTGCTAAGAAAATAATTGTTCTTATTCCATTACCATCATTAACAGAAAAATTTTGTGGTTCCATAAAATATCCAGTAATATTAGCCATTTATTTCCCTCTTTTACTAAGCACAAATATTGAAGTGAAAGCATTGCTAAAAACTATGTCTATACCCAAATTAACGTTCTCTAATATTTTCCATGAGCTGTTCTTGCAATTATAGCATCCTGCATTGCTCTAGATAAGTTAACAAATTGTGTACTATATCCAGCAACTCTAACTAATAAATTTTTATAATATTCTGGTCTTTCTTGAGCCTTACGCAATGTTTCAGTAGATATTGTATTGAATTGAACATGAAAAGCTCCAAGAGCAAAGAAGGATTGAATCATAGACCCTAAATTGCTTTGACCTCTCTTAGTATTTACTAAATCTTCATTCAACCTTAAATTCAATAATGTTCCGCCGGAATGAACATCTTGATTGAGCTTTGCTGCGGAACGCATGGCTGCTAAAGGAGTAGAGGTATCAGAGCCAGCGAATGGCGATACTCCCTCAGATAATGGTTCTTTAGCTTTTCTCCCACATGGAGTTGCTCCAACTACCTTTCCAGTTGGCAAATAGTTAGAGATTCCCATAAAAGCAGTATTGAAGCTGTTGCCGTTTATATCTTTATGTGCATGTCCAACATTATAATAATGATTTGCTATCTCAATAGCTATATTATCTACATAGTCAATATCGTTGCCATACTTTGGAACAGCTAAAGCTAGTTCTCGTAATTCCTCGTGGCCTTCCCAATTAGCATCAAGTGCATTGATAAGGTTTTCCATGGTTGTAGCTTTATCTTCAAATACTAACTTCTTAATAACAGCCAAAGAATTAGCAGTAACTGCAAGACCTATACCAGTTAGTACTGGTCCCAAATTATATTTAGCACCTGCGTCAACTAAGTCTTTACCCTGCACCATGCACTCTTCTATACAAGATGATAGGAAAGGTCTAGGAACCATTTCTTTATGAAGTTTTTGTGCTATTAAAGTAGCAACAACTGAATGCTCAACTAAATTATCGAACTGCTTATAAAAGCCTCTTTTAACCTCTTCATAAGTTTCAAATGTCTTTGGATCTTTTTCATCTAACCCTATTTTTTCATTTGTTATTCTGCTTACACCTTGATTTAGTGCAAATTCTAATGCAGTGGTGAAATTAATGTTAACTGCTGATGTCCATTCACCTGTTTTCCTGAAATGTGGTACTACACAACCGCAGTTATTCCAATCCCTTGCATCCTCTGGCTCATACCCTGCATTAATAAGCATCTGATATCCTGCATTATCACTATGAATGGCCGGAAATCCAGTACCCTTACTTACCAAATGAGTTACAGCTTCTAAAAATTCATTTGGGCAATTTTGATGGATTCTAACACTAAGCCCTGGTTGATGAGTTTTTACTCTTTCAGTAGCCTTCAAACACATGTACGAAAGATCATTAGTAGCATCTTTTCCATCTCTTGCTTTGCCGCCAACTGTTAAATTTTGAAATTGATTGTACCCAGCAAAAAATTCTGCTGTGTTTGCTGAAATTGTCCATACCCATTCAGAAAGTTTTATCCAATAAGCTTCAATTAGCTCTTGTATTTCATCCTTATTCATGATTCCATTATCTATATCAGATTTATAATATGGGTACATAAATTGATCAAATCTACCTACATTTAGTGCCAATGGATTCTCAGATATTATTCCTCCAAGTTGTACAACCCAAGCAAATTGTACAGCTTCATAAAAAGTAGCTGGTGGATTTTCTGGCACTTTACTGCAAATCTTTGCTATATTTAAAAGTTCTTTTTTCCTTAATTCATCCTTTTCCTCTTTTGCTAACTCTTTTGCTTTTTCAGAATGTCTATTTGCAAAAGTTATGATTCCCTCTGATGTAATAATAATGGAATTGTAGAAAGCTTTCTTCTTTAGATCTTCAGCTGATGTATTCGATAGCTTTGATAATTTTTCTTTAGCCTCTCTGATTATTCCACCAAACCCTTTCTTAAACAAAACATCTTGGTAATCTGGTGTTATTTCACCAACAGCTTGTCTCCATTTAGAATCACTATCTACGATACCCGTATCAACAACAACCTTTGCGGTTTCTTTAGGCAATTGTTTCAAAAATGCTTCTTCCAAAGATTTTCCTTTCCAGTATGGAAATATTTCTTTTCTTAAATATGTTCTTTGCTCATTCGTCATAATATAAGGGTCTTGTGTCCTTTTATCAAAATTATCCATTTCTCTATCTACCCAAGTCCATGAAAATTCAGGTGTCAAAATACCACATTTCCTAAATTCGCCAATGGTCCCTACTATGAGCTCACCTTCAAAAATTTTTATTTCAATTTGTTCACAGGTGTCTCTAAAAGCCTTAGCTCTCCTAATAGGTACTGACTCCCCCTCTGTCATTTTATGAGATTCAGTCCAGATTCTAGCTCTTTCACAAGAAATAGCAGGCTTAGAATTTAAATAATTTTGTCTTGCTTTTTCGATTCTATTTGTAACCATCATCAAAGTTCCTCCCTTCAAACAATTGCTTTTTACTTTAACATTTTTTATACGTTATAACATACAAACAGGTAAAAATTATTCAGAATATTTCTTAAAAAACATTCTGAATAACCTTTAATAGCTGACTATATTCTGAAAAACTACTTCTGTGTCACATATGTTGCTGTATGTGTGTTCCCTGCTTGGTTTGAATGCTAATGCAGATGGAGCAACAAGTTCAAAATCCTCTTCATCTACCGTCAATAGAAGTGTCCCTTTAGTTACAACAACATATTCATTTTTTGCATTCTCATGAGGTGTAGACACATGCCTTGCTCCAGGAAGCATCTTTATATAAAAATATTCAAATCCAGTTATGGGGTTGTAAGGAAATACATCATATAAAATCATTCTCTTATCAGCTTCATATACTGGTTCTAAATTATCTAAAGATATTGGCTCGTAATCATTAGATTCAATACTTAATAACTCAGAAAATGAAATTTTTAAACCAGTTGCTATCTTCCACAATACTGATATAGTGGGATTTGATTCACCTCTTTCAATTTGACCCAGCATAGCTTTACTTACAGAAGTCAGGTTAGAAGTCTGTTCTAATGTCAGCCCTCTTTCAAATCGTACTTTTTTCAAAACTGCACTTATGTTGGATAATGGATCAGTCATAAAATAAAACACCTCTACAATTTTTAACCAAAGTATCACCTATATTACAATAATTATATAAAATTGTTTATAAATAAGCAATATCAAAATTTGAATAAAAAGAACGTCCATGCATGGTAAGCCAAATTCAATGAACATTTCGTATTTTGAACTTGATTATCTATAATACTTCATATTATTTCTGTTATATTATACATTATACGTAATAACATATTTCTTAGTAGAGTTTATCACTTAAATTGCTATTTGTCAACACCATTTTGTAAATTAACTTTTATGGTGATGAAGATAATCTTTGGCTTAATAATTAAGGAGTTAATTTAGTCATATCTGCTAAAGCTTTAATTGATAATTTTTTTATTAATGAGTGGTATAAGTAGCAGTGGTACATTGAAACTAAATATAGCTCTTATTTATCTTATCATTTTATTTATCCTACTCTATAAATTCAGGTTAATTCCGTACTCTTTTAGCCACTCTCTCTGTACCTTATAATCTGGTATTATTTTTTCCACAAGCTTCCAAAACCTAGATGAATGGTCCACATGTATCATGTGACACATTTCGTGAACTACAATATAATCAAGTACACTTTCTGGAGCAATAGAGCATCTCCAATTAAAATTCATGTTTCTTTTAGATGTACAGCTAGCCCATATTTTTTTCTGTTCCTTTACTTTAATCGAATTAGGCTTAACATTAAAATGCTTCTGAAAATACTCTACTCTTTTAATTACCTTCTCAAGGGTTTTCTTTCTATACCATTTCTCCATAGACTTCTTAAGTTTATCTTGTTCTATAGTATTTGTTATTATATAAAATCTATCCTTATAAAACTGTGCAACAGGTTTTTTGGCTTTATCATCATGTATGAGCATTAGTGGAAAATTAACTCACAAACCTTTAGTATATTGTCTAAATCCTAAGACTGTAACTGATTATAGAAAATCTTTCGTAGATATGAATAAAACAGATCCATTAGATGCCTATATTATTGCCGACTTTGCTTTATTATTTTATATCACATTTTTGAATCCTTAGCCAGTTTTGGGACAGGGGGACGGTTCTCTGTCCCATTCGACAAGAATATGTTATTAAAGGAATTTTAAATCTTGTATAGAAGTATCTCTTATAAAATATGGGAGATGATATTATGCCTAGATCTATGAGAAAGATTAGTGAAACTGGTATTTATCATATTATGGTACGAGGCAATGAAAAAAGAAATATCTTCATCGACAAATGGGATAAAATGAAATTTATAAATATATTAAAACAAATAAAATATGAAGAGGATTATGATTTATTTGCCTATTGCATAATGCCTAACCATGTTCATATAATAATAAAAGAGAGCACAAGTGGAATTTCTCATATCATGAGAAGAATCAACACAATCTATGCTCAATATTTTAATTATAAATATGATAGAGTAGGACACGTATTTCAAGATAGATTCAAGTCTGAAGTAATAGAGAATGATACATATCTTTTATGTGCTATTCGATACATTCATAACAATCCCGTTAGAGCTAACATAGTAAAAGTTCCTATGGATTACAGTTGGAGTAGTTATAAGGATTATATAAATGGCAAATCAGAACTTATAGACAGAAATTTTCCTCTATTATTATTTAATAATAACATTAATAAAGCTATAACTCTTTTTACAAAATTTACTTTAAAAAGTAATAAAGATGAATTTTTAGATATACAAAATTATCCAGAAAATAATAATAATATTCTTTCAAAACAAGATTGTGTGAATCTTATGAATAGTTATTGTGAAAAATACAATGTTTCTTTAAATATTTTAATGAATATAAAGGCTTATAAACTTATAAGAGATGAAATGATTAGAAAAATCAAAGATAATTCTAAATTATCTCTACGAGAATTAGAAGATATATTGGGAATGAGTAAAAATACTATAAATAGAGCATGAGTACTATTTATTCAAATAAATAATTATATAAAAAAGACTTAGATTTAACCCAAGTCTTTTTTATATCCATGTCGAAATTTGCGAAACCAGGGACATCAGAACCGTCCCCCTGTCCCATTTCTAACAATAAATCTACCATCTTTAATCACTTTAATTCCTGCAAAGAAAATTACAAAGAATTCTAACCTACCTAACATCATTCCTATTATTTGCGACCATAGTACGGCTATAGGGGCATCCGCTGCTGTTACTCCTACTGATAATCCTACTGTTCCAAGGGTCGATGCAAATTCAAACATTGAATCTTGCAATGAATAACCATGAGCTAACATTATCAATACTCCTACAATATAACTCATAAGGTATATTGTTATAAAGTTACTTATTTGAGTTACATGTTTATCAGTTACATAATATTTCCCTTCAGGCCTATTTATATAATCTTTTTTTATAGCATTTTTAGGTGTAAAATAACTTTTTATATTCCATATTAAAGATTTAACCATTACATATATTCTATATTGCTTAATACCTCCTGCTGTAGATCCTGCTCCCCCTCCTATAATCATAAGAGTAATTAATATAAATACAGCAAAATAGTTCCAATCTCCATATCCTACTGTAGAAAAACCTGTTGTTGAAAGGGCCGATATGACTTCAAATGCTGCCACTCTTATTCCAGTAGATACACTTCCATAAAGTCCTCTTAGAGATAAAAATCCTACAATAGGTATTGATAGAGAAAATAAAAAAAACATAAATCTTATTTCACCTATCTTAAAAAATTCTTTAATTCTTCCCTTTAACAATAAAAAATGTGCTCCAAAATTTATTGTTCCAGCAATCATAAGAACCAATGTAATAAGCTCTATAGATAAGCTATTATATGCTCCTATGCTATCTACTTCTGTTGAAAATCCTCCAGTTGAAAGGGCTGCGAGAGAATGGTTAATAGCCCCAAACCAATCCATTCCTGCTATTATATAAAGTATAATTCCTGCCAAAACATAACTAGAATATATAGCCATTATTAATTTTGTAGATCTAGTCACATTAGGTAATAATTTATCTGACCTACCTTCTGCTTCATAAAGTCCTAATCCATGAGGTCCTATAATTGCAGATAGCATAACTACTGCCAAACCAGCACCTCCAAAAAATTGCATTAAACTTCTCCAAAGAAGAAATATATGAGAAGTCTCTGTCACATCAACTACTGATAATCCTGTCGTTGTCCATCCACTTACGGATTCAAAGATTCCTTGTGTAAAATTCAACTGTCCTGATAATATAAATGGTAATGATGAAATAATTATAGTTATAATCCATGAAAATATAACTATAACTCCACCTTCCTGTATGGTTAAAGTTACATCTTTAGCTGATTTAATTTTCAACCTCATTATATATCCAAGAATAATTGATATTATTGAAGGAATAATAAAAAACTTTACATCTCCTACTTCAGAAGTATATAGTGGAAGTAATAATAATGGCAACAATAATACTACCCCAAGACCTAAAATTATAGTTCCTACATATCCTATAATTAATTCATACCTTTGCTTAAGCTGTTCTAGATACAACATCTCTAATCAATCCTTCCCCTAATAACTTTAAGAACTTCAGATTGAACTTTAGGAAGAGATAATATAATAAGCTTATCTCCTTTTTCTATACCTGTATCTCCTCTAGGTATAACAGCTTCACTTTTTCTTAATATACAACTAATTATCGCATCTTTGGGAAGACTTATATCCTTTAATTCATTATTCAATATTGGATAATCTTCTTTTACTTCAATTTCCATCATAGCAACTTTACCTGCTTCAATAGGCATAAGATTTGTTATATCATCTACTGAAACCCTTTGTTCTATCAGTGAAGATATTATACTAGCGGTACTTATTACTGTATCTACCCCTAATTTTTTAAACACTTTTACATTTTTAGGATCATTTACTATAGCAAATTTCTTTTTTATCTTAAACATCTTATCCGAAATCTGACATATTACTAAATTATCTGGATCCTTTGGTGTTAAAGCTATTATCATATGACAATAAGCTGCCCCTGCATCTTCTAAAACATATGGTTTTGTACCATCTCCATTAACAACTACTGCCTTCTCATGAGTTTTAGCTAATCGTTTACTATCTTCTTTGTTATCATTTATTATCGTTACATTATATCCTTTAGATATAAAAGATTTTGTAAGAAAATGTATTTCCTTACCTCCTCCTACGATTATTATATTCACTTTAATCCTCTCCTCCTGCTTCTATAATAATGTTTTTAAATTCTATTGCCGAAAGAATAGTAGGACATATTGTATCTATATCTAATTCCTCATATATTTCTTGCCTTGATGGATCAAATAATCTTGCTATAACCTTAGGAACTTTATATATAGATTTTGCAATTTGTGCAACCATCACATTGGTATTATCATCATTAGTCGTCGTAACTATTACATCGGCTTTATCTATCTTTGCTTTTAATAATGTTTCTTCCTCTATAGCATCTGCTTCTATTGTAAATCCACTAAAATTTTTCGATAATCTATTAAAAGATTTTTCATTATTATCAATCACTACTACACTTTTTCTCTCTTTTGATAGAAGACTAGCTAAATGAGAACCTAGCCTTCCACAACCTACTATGATTATATATTCATCCTTGTTATTTATTTTCATCACTTCTTCCCCCTAAATCAGCACCTTGTCTAGTATAACTCATCTGTATTGTTCTATTAAGATTTCTAGATGCAGGTTCATATGACGGGTCTAATGCCAGCGCAGCTCTATAATGTTTTTGTGCCATATCTATATTTCCATCATACTCGTCTAAAATACCTAATAAATTATGTGGATCTGGTAAATCCATTTCTTTAGAAATTGCTAATTTAAGATACTTCCTTGCCTTTTCATACTGATTTTTTAAGATACACTTCTTAGAATATTCTAATATATCATTAAAATCTTCTAAATCCTCTTTCCCTAAATTATTTCTTTCTATTACTTCTTTTACTATAGTTCTAATTTCTTCATGGGTAAATGGTTTACTTATAAAATCAATAGCTCCTAATTTCATAGCTTCTACCGCCTTTTCTACACTTCCATAGGCAGTCATCATAATCACATCTGATTTATATCCTCTATTTCTTATTTTTCTCAATACTTCCATGCCAGTAAGCCCTGGCATTTTTATATCTAATAATACCAAATCCATTTTTATCTTAGCAATTTTCTCAAGTGCTTCTTCACCATTAACCGCCATATATATATCATATTTCTCACTTTGCAAAGAATGCTTCAAAGTCATCCTTATATTTTTTTCATCATCTACGATTAATATTTTTTTAGTCATATTACTCATTCCTCCTCAAAATATTTTTTTAATACTTTTTCTATATCTTCATGAACAAAAGGTTTAATTATATACTCTTGCCCTCCAACTTCAAATGCTTTTTTTATATCTTTTTCTTGAGTTTTTGCACTTATAAATATGACTGGTATATTTTTTGTATCCATTTCTTCTTTTAATGCCTCACATACTAGATATCCATTCATTTTAGGAAGAAGTATATCTAAAAGTATTATATCTGGCATATATTCTTGGGCTAATTTTATACCTTCTATTCCATCTCTAGATACTCTAACATCATATTCTTTTTTCATTAAAAACATCTTTAAAGGTAATACTATATTTTTTTCATCTTCTATTATTAATACTTTTTTCATATATGCCTCCTTACAACTTGCTACCTATATACAATGTAAAATAAAATTTACTTCCATTCCCTGGTTCACTTTCTATCCATATATCTCCTCCATGAGCATTAACTATTTCTTTGCTTATAGCTAATCCTAGTCCTGTTCCCCCAGTATTTTCTCCTTTTTCATCTTTTACCTGAACAAACTTTTCAAATATCTTCTTTTGAAATTCTTCTGGTATTCCTTTTCCATTATCCTTTACTGCTACTAAAATCTTATTCGCAGTTTCTTTTACTTCTATTTCTATTTTACCACCATTTTCTGGTGTATATCTCAATGCATTTCCAACAAGATTCGTAAGAACCCAAGATATTTTATTAAAATCTGCTTTAACTTTAGAAACATTATCATTAACATTTATACTTATTGAAGTATTTTTATCTTCCGCCTGTCTATAGAAAGGCTTTACAGCATGTTGTATTATTTTTCTTATATCGTATAATGCTATATCCATTTGAATCTTTCCTGATTCTAATCTAGATAAATCTAATAAATCACTTACAAGGTTTTTTAATCTTTCATTATCTTCTTTAATTGCCTCCAATAATTCCTTTTGATCTTCCGTTATATCACCAGAAATGCCTTCTAATAATAACCCTGCTGACATTCCTATAGATGTTAGAGGAGTCCTAAATTCATGGGATACTGTAGATACAAAATCTGATTTCATCTGATCCACTTCTTTTAATTTAGTTATATCTTGCATAAGTGTAACCATTCCCACATTGGTACCGTCTTTATCTCTTATAGGTTTAACATTTATATTATAATGTTTCAATTCTTCTCCAGATTTTAATGTAATATTTATATTCTTTTTAATATTATTTATCTTATTTTTTTCCTTCATACTTTTAATAATTTTAAATATTTCTTCTTCCTTTATTTCTTCAAGAAAATGCTTATTAATAACCTCTTTTTCTTTGATTCCCAAAGCCTTTTCTGCTGCTCTATTTACTAATAATATTTTATTATCCTCATCAGTTACTATTATTCCATCACTAATACTTTCAACTATAGCCTCAGCCTTCTTCTTTTCCTTCATTAGTCTTCGAACATTTAATAATTCATAACTTTTAAGTTTTTCTGTCATAATATTAAATTCACTAGCTAATTCAGAAATTTCATCATCACCAGTAACATCTAGTTGTTGACTATAATCCCCTTCTGATATTTTCTTTATCTTATCTATAAGATTATCTATAGGTTTTACTATCTTACTCATTAAATAAAATACTAAAATTAGTCCCAATAATATAGTCAAAAATGCTATTAATAATGTTGAATATGATGCATTCTCAGCTATTCTTTGAGCTTCATTTCTCTGTTCTATCATTGAATTTTGATTAAGTTCTTGAAGACTTCTCGCTTCTTCTTTACTTTCTTCAAACAGAGGCAGTACATCATTATAATAATAATTTCTAGCTTCCTCAATCCCTTCACTACTTTGTATCTCAATTAAAGAATAATATCTTTCTATATATTGTGTATATAAATTATTTATACCTTCTAAAATTTCCTCTTCTCCATGTTCGGTTATATTATCTTCTGCTCTAGCTAACCACATAAGAAATTTCTTCTCATTCTCAAGAAAAATCTCTTGAGAATTCTTATCATCAGCAAACATATGGGATAACTCTGCACTATCTTGTCTCTCTAATGCTACAACCATATTTTGTGCAGCTACTACACTAGCATAATTTGATTCCATTATTTCTTCAATAGAATTGTTTAATTTGTTGAAATTAAAAACTGACCACATACTATTAGCTGCTAAAACTATAAAAATCAAAATAAATATAGAGGTCATCTTAAACTTAATACTCTTTCCCACCTGTACACCTTCTTTCTATACTTCTTTAAAATATAATTTTATTCAGGTATTGAAAAAAACCATGGAGTTCCATGGTTTAAAACAGTATTGGCCATATACCCCTCTAACAACGCCTACGAGGTTAGCTGTCGGGCTCGGATTGAAAGAGTTATCCTATCCTTTCGGAATTAGCCCCTAATAATTGGGTCCCCCGCTTTACTAAGAAATTAAGCGATTATATATTTATTTTCCCTCATTATATATTTATAATATTCTAAAGTCAACTTATTTATTATAATATATACTAATTTAGATATCACTTATCCATGTCGAAATTTGCGATAGTTGGGACATCAGAACCGTCCCCTTGTCCCATTTATCTTACCTCATGATGTAATCGACAACGAGCTTCGTAACTTTCTGTTGCTCCTACTAATATTGTAGGTTCATTATATTTTGCTGGTTTCCCATTTATTAATCTCTGAGTTCTATTTGCTGGACTGCCACATTTCATACATACTGCTGTTAATTTATCCACAAAATCTGCTATAGCTAATATATTTGGAGTGGGGCCGAAGGGTTCTCCTCTAAAATCCATATCCAGTCCTGCCACGATAACTCTAAGTCCTCTATCTGCTAACGACCTGGCTATATGTACTACTTCATCATCTAAAAATTGAATTTCATCTATTCCTACTACTTCTGTATCTTCTTTGAGTAATTCCAATATTTCTTCTGCTTTTGATATACATTCTCCAAGTATTTTGTCCCCATTATAAGATACTACTTCATCAACTGAATATCTATTATCTATGGCTGGTTTAAATACTTGTATTTTTTGTTTTGCTATCTGTGCTCTTTTCAATCTTCTTATCAATTCTTCACTTTTTCCACTATACATAGGTCCTACTACTACTTCTATCCAACCATGATGATTTGGTCCATACATTATTTTTCCTCCTCAACTAAGACTTTTACAAAAATAAAGGTTAGAAGACCTTAAGCCTTCTAACCTATAGTTCCTAATATTACATTCCGTATTTTTTCTTAAATTTATCAACACGTCCACCTTTATCAACAAACTTCTGACGTCCTGTGAAAAATGGATGACATTCTGAGCAAATCTCAACTTTTATTTCATCTTTTGTTGAACCAGTTTCAAATTCATTTCCACATGCGCAATGTACTTTTACTGTTTTATATTCTGGATGAATTCCTTTTTTCATCAAAATCACCTCTTTCTTATGCTTTATAAGTATATTATATATCATTTATTCTAATTTTCAACTAATACATTATAGCATAGATAAAATCTCTTTGCAATAATTAACCAGACCGAAGCTTTATCCATATTATCATAATACAAATAAATCCTATAAGCATAGCATTAGTTGATTGAAATGATACATTTAAATGTCTCAATTTCTGAATTACAGGATAATCTTTATCTATTATTACTTTATATATTATATATCCGATACCTAGAGTAACTAAATATTCTATTAAATATTTAAAACTAAATATAGTCACAAAAGAAATGTCTATACCAACTATCAAATCTAATATGTCCACGATAAATAGTCCGAATACTACACATGCAATAGCTAATATTCCTAATACTATAGTGCTACCTTTTTCCTTTATCTTATTTACATGTGATGTACCAAAAAACATCTGAGAGAACTTAATAAAAGACGTTGCAGTACCTAAATTAAGTATTTGTAATAATATAACCTTCCACAATTCCATTTTTAATCCATATTTAATTATTGATTTACTAATAAAACCATTAAACATAGGAGCTCCTGTAATTGCTAGTATTCCCACTATCATAAATATCGATATGACAGGGGATTCTTTAAATACTCCTCTTATTTCAGTAATTCTTCTAGTACCATACCTATTTATTATTATTCCTGCTCCTAAAAATAATAATGCCTTGAATATTGCATGGTTAAATATATGAAGTACTCCTCCAATATATAATTCACCTTCCATAGCACTTAACCCCATAAGTATGATACCTATTTGAGATATGGTATGAAATGCTAATATCTGCTTTATATCTTTTTGACTCAGCGCAAATATCACTCCTGATAATCCTGTTATAAATCCTAATATAAAGAAAAAATCATATAAAATAGTTATATTAAACATCTGATTCATTCTAATAAAAGCATACAGTCCACTTTTTACCAATAATCCCGAAAGTAAAGCCGATATTGATGCTGGAGCTGCACCATGAGCTCTAGGAAGCCATGTATATACCGGAAATAAAGCAGATTTTACTCCGACAGCAGAAAATATAAATACATAGGCTAATCTCACAAGTTCTGTATTCTCAAAAGCAGCTATTCTATCAGCTATTACCCCCATATTTAGGGTTCCTGTAAGAGAATATAATAAGATTAATCCTATTAAATAGAAAGACACTCCTACAGAATTAAATAAAAGATAAAATAATCCGGATTTTACTGAATAACCGTCTTTTTTATATATAATTAGTATTGCAGATAATATAGTTATTATTTCTAATAATACATATAAATTAAATATGTCATTACTCTGTAAAAAGGCAATAAATACTCCCTCTAGAAATAATAGAAAAAATAAAAATTTAAACTCTTCTTTACTTCTATGCCATTCATATATTAAAACCATCCACCATATAAATATGGATAAAAATATAAATGCCATAGAAAGTCTATCAATAAATAAACTTATCCCTAACTCTCTGGGCCAACCTCCTAGTTTTATTAATTGTGGCCTGGCCAATTTATCAAAATACATAAAATACACTATAGCCAAAATGGTCATTAAACTCTGAGAAAAAAATACCAAATAATTTATACGTTTATCATGTACTAGATATATAATCAAGGCGCTTATTATAGGTATGAATATCAAATAAATCGGGATAAATTCCATATTATCCCTCCTTTTCCATTATGTCTTTCCAATTTAATGATCCATAATAGTGAAACAATTTTATGGATAACATCAATGCCATGGCTGTTATTGCTGCTCCTATCACAATAGCTGTTATCATCAAGGCCTGAGGTATAGGATCTACTATGGAAGATATCGTACCATTTAAAATAGGAGGATCTCCTCCTTCAGATGAACCAATACTTAAAAACAATAATACTATAGCTGCATCTGTAATATTTAGTGAAATAACAGATTTAATTATATTTTTACTAGTACATAATCCATATATTCCAATAAGAACTACTATAAAAGATAATAATATATCTATTCGCATTATTCCCCCTCCTCTATAAAAGTTGAAATTATTGTTATCAATCCTGTCGCTACTTTTATACCTATAAAAAAGTTTAAAGCAATAAGAAATATTCTTTTATAAACTATAGATGATCCTATGGGAATAAAATTCGTAAAAAATTCCCCTCTAGTAAATAAACTAATTCCTCCTATTAATATAATAGTAAGAAAAGCATACTTTTCTATCCTAATTAGCAAAGTTAAGTTCTCTACTATATCTAATTCTATTATATAGGTAATAAGTATAGCCGTAGCAAGAATCGCTCCTCCTTGAAATCCTCCTCCTGGAGAAATATGTCCATTTATAATTACATATAATCCAAACATAGATACAAACGGGAATAAAACCTTACACATTGATTTTAAAATTTCAGAAGTTTTCATAGTACATCATCATCCTTTTTAGACATAAATATTATTCCCGAAACAGTTACTAGCAATATTCCAGCTTCATATATTGAATCATATAATCTATAATCCAAATAAATAGCAGTGACTAGATTATTAGAACCAGTCTCCCTAAATCCATTTTCAAAAAGATAATCTCTAGCAGATGTATTTATATTTATATCTTCTATTGTAAGCATAAATAATATAAGTATTAACAATAGCATTGAAAGGATTACTACTTTTCTAATCATCTGTCTCCTCCTCTGCAACAAATACTACATCTATTTCTGGATAATCCTTTGCCATTTGTGCTAGTTTATTCATAATTATATTGGTACTTTTCCCTTCTAAAAGATATTTTCCATGTTTTTTACTTACAAACAAGTCTACATTTCTAACTCTAAACACTCCAAATATAGTATCATCTTCATCTTCATAATCTTCAATAACTAAATTTAACTTATAAAGCTCTGCAAACTCTGATAAAAGTTTATATCCTATACCTTTTTCTGATTCTTTAGATAAAAAATCATCATCCTTTTCTAAATCATTTATAATTACAAATCCTCTCTGTTTTGATATTGCTATTATAAATATTAAAGGTACTATAGCACTTCCTATGGTTACTTCTGCCAGAGCTAAATCTGGTGCCATATAAAAAAAGTATAAACTTGAACAAATAAGAGAAAAGACCGAAAAAAATATTACCATTCTAAAATTATCTTTTAAAAACGTTACTGTTAATGCTACGATTATTAATAAAGTTTGAAGAAATATTATTGTATTCATTATTTATCATCTTCCTTTAAAGGTATTCCATTTAAATACGCCGATCTAGCAATAACATGACTGCTTATAGGTCCTGTCATTAAAATAAATATTAATATTAATACAAGTCTAATAGTCAAATCACTAAATCCAGTTCTTAATATCAATGCAAATATTATAGTAATAAATGCTACCGTATCTATTTTACTGCTAGTAAGTAGTCTTGCATACATATTCTTAAATCTAAATATCCCTATAACTCCAAATAAAATAAAAATCCAAGATAATACTAGTAATAAATTCGAAATCATTTTTGTCTTCCTCCCCTTAATATAAATCTAGATAAAAGGGTTATGGTTAAAAATCCTATTACAGCATAAGATATAGCTACATCTAAAAGCATACTATTATCTGTATACACTCCATATAAGGATATTAACAATGTTATTTTTACAGAAAATAAATTAAGACTCATTAATCTATCCCAAATAGTAGGTCCTTTTAGCATCTTCACTAAAACTGCTATCATTGCTAATATTAATAATCCCATTGTAGCCCTGATTAACATTTAATTTTTCCTCCCTTTTGTTATGAAAATACTTTCAAAATTTGATTTTATCTCTTTTTCTACTTCATTATAAATATCCTCTTTAATATATAAAACTAGAAGTTTATTCCCTTCCTTTTCTACAGTAATAGTCTCTGGAGTAAGGGTAATCGAATTTGCTATTAAAGTAACTAATAATGGATCTTCTATATCTAAATTCACTTCTACTATCGTTGGATTATAATCATTTGTCAAAATATTTACAATATGATCTATGGCAGATTTATAAATCTCTGCAAAAAGAGTTATAAGATATTTAATCATTATATGAGGCTTTGGAATGTGAAAAATAAATCCTTTTTCATCATATAAAATTCCATAGGATAGACGAGTTATTAATAAACTTGATAAAAATCCTGCTAGTATATTAGGCGGGTTTCCATTAGTGGTCAATAGTAACCAAAAAATATATAGCGTTATAAATAATTTAAAGTGAAATTTTTTCCGCATTTTGACCAACCCCATTTCTTTTCATTCTCAAATTATTTTCATTCTCATTTATAAAATATCAATCTAGACTAAATAATTCACCTATAAATAATATTGTTTATCTTTTTGTCAATGTGCTTTATCTATATGTTTCTATTCTCTTTTTTTACTCAATAAATATATTTTTATTATTATGGGATTTTTCATAATTTAGGGCTTCTCGACTGAGAATAGATATGTTTTGAAATAGACTAGAAGAATTTTCTTCTAATCTATTTTAACTTCCTTATTACTTCAATAAATTCATCATTTGTCTTAGTATTCATCAATCTATCTAATATAATTTCTGTTACCTCCATAGTTGAAGAACTACTTAAAGCTTTTCTTATATTCCATATACTCTCTAATTCTTTTTGGTTTAATAATAAATCTTCTCTTCTTGTTCCAGACTTATTTATATCTATTGCTGGGAAGACTCTCTTTTCAGATAATTTTCTATCTAAATGAACTTCCATATTTCCTGTTCCTTTAAATTCCTCAAAAATAACATCATCCATTCTACTTCCTGTATCTATCAATGCAGTAGCTAAAATAGTAAGACTTCCTCCATCCTCTATTTTTCTGGCTGCTCCAAAAAAGCTTTTAGGCTTATGTAAAGCTCCAGGATCTAACCCTCCAGATAATGTTCTACCTGTAGAAGGAATTATAAGATTATATGCTCGCGCTAATCGGGTTATACTGTCTAATAATATAACAACATCCTTTCCATGTTCTACTAATCGTTTTGCTCTTTCTAAAACCATTTCCGCTACTTTTGTATGATGTTTAGGAAGTTCATCAAAAGTAGAATATGCTACATCACCTTTTACAGACCTTTGCATATCCGTTACTTCTTCAGGTCTTTCATCTATTAATAATATTATTATCTCTATATCTGGGTACTTTTCTCCTATACTATTAGCAACTTTTTTTAATAAAATAGTCTTTCCAGCCTTTGGAGGTGCTACTATCATACCTCTTTGGCCTCTACCAATAGGTGCAATAAGGTCTATTATTCTAGTGGAAAGTTCATTGGGATAAGTTTCTAATGTTATCCTTTGATTAGGATATATAGGAGTCAATGTATCAAAATCTGGTCTATTTCTTGATAATTCAGGATCTAAATCATTTACTCTTTTTACATATAAAAGAGCATTATACTTCTCTCCAGCTTTAGCTGGTCTAGTAATACCTTTAACTTTATCTCCTGTTTTTAAATTGAATCTTCTTATTTGAGATGGGGATATATATACGTCATCTTCATTACTTAAATAGTTCCTACGTCTTAAAAATCCATATCCTCCATCAGGATGTAATTCTAATATTCCTTCTACAGTGTTTATTTCATTACTATTATCAATCTCTTGGGATAACCTGTCAGGCAAATCCTTCTTAAAATTTTCTTTTTGGCCTAATTTTTCTATTTTTTCTAAATCTCCTATACTCAGTAATTTATCTATTAAATCATCTTTTCTCATATTAGTATATCCCTTTAGGCCTAGATTTTTTGCCATCCCTTTAAGTTGGTCTAATTTCATAGACGCTATGTCTTCTTGTTTCAATATTACACCTCCACGTTGAACGCTTATTATTTAATCTAAATTTTAAAATATATATAAATAATATTATTATTTACGGATTAATTTTTGTTTCTGGAAAGTCACTAAGAAATAGTTGAAGAGTAAACATGATAGATTCAGATGAATATATGATATCATCTAGTTGTCCATAAGTCAATTATAAATATTTTAGAGTTTCCTCATTTTTCTGAAAGAAATAAAAAGTCAATTATTGAATAAATCTAATCTGACAACAATTAAATATATGGATAAGTTATATTTGTCCCTAAATTTATTTTTAGAATTGCCAAAATGTAATATTATATTCAAAAAATGCTGTAATTTCAGCAATAATTTTTATAATTAGATATAGGCTTCATATTCCCTTCCCTAGATTTAATATATAATCGTTTATACTATATTCTAAGAGTTCTTTAAGAGCTTTTTTAGAAGCCTTATTTATCTTAATTTTCCTTTATGTTATATATTTATAACTTTATTAATATAATATATATACATATGAAAGAAGGGATTATTTATGAAAAAAAAATTTAGTGAACTGAATAAGTTAGGCTTTTTAGGTTTCTTAGGATTGCTAGGTTTACTGGGATTATTTACAAACAGAACAGGATTATTTGGATTCTTTGGATTCTTTGGATTCTTTGGATTCTTTGGATTCTTTGGATTTTTTGGATTTTTCCGCTACTTCAAATTGATAGAAGATTAGTTATTTAAATAAAATGTAATGAGAGCTACAACTTTAGTTTTCTTTTTAACTTTGATAACAATGTCTATTTCAATTTTTATATCTGCATTCATTAATAATATATCGGTCTTAATAACAAGAATGGACATTACTTTTCCATATCAATATTATATCATGCATTATGACAAACTAATTTAAAAGTGGAATAAGAGACTAGAAAAAGTTATTGTAAAAATAAAATAAGTTTGCCAAAAGGCAAACTTTTCTTTTAAATATTATTAATTTATAGTTCCCTACTGAGGCTAGGGTGCTCCGATTTTACAACCCCTACTAAGGCTAGGATGTTCCGAATTTAGATCTTTTATTCGTTGTTATTTATATTATATTACTTTATTTTCAGTTATTCAAGGGGAGAAATTTTGAATAAAAACAATCTATCAATATGACTGATTGATAGACTGAAAAGATAAAATTTAATAAATATAAATAAAAATATTTTGATGAAATGAGACATTTATATAATATATTTTTGGTGAAAAATCATTCAAAGATTTAAGCGGTTTGTCTGTAATGAGTGATACATAATGAAGTTCAAAAAGTATAAGAAAAGATATTTTATTGAAAGAAAAATTGATTTAATTCAGTAAAAAAATATAAAAAAAGAGTATATCTCAGGAGATATTTGACTATATCTGTAGTGTATCTTTAATATATCTTTAGTATATCTATAGGATAAAAAAGTGACACCTCTCAGAACTCAACAGGCACAGCATGTTTACTCACTTTCATAAAAAAGTGATACCGAGTTCCCTTATGCTCTTTACTAAAACACCTATAGCTTAAAAAAGGAGAATTTAAATGAATATATAAAAAGGTTAATTCAAAATGATTGTGAGTTAAACTTTATTAAGTTAAAAGAAGATAAATATGATCATGCAGTAGAATTTCTTACTGTAACATTAGCTCGACAAGAAAACACACTACAAAGTTTTGTAGATAGTAATACTAAATTATTTAATTTAATAGCTAGTGGGAAATCTTTAGCAGAAGGAGTTGAGGAATTATGAGAAATGAATTCTTTGTAAAACATATACGTTTTACTCAAACCCATATCGATATACTTGATGGGCTTATAGAAAAGAAACCAGGAATTAATTCCTATGCTGAAGCTGTAAGATATGCAGTACTTTCTTTAAAAGATGATATAGATACAGAAAGTGTTGAAAGAAAAATGAATGTAATGTCCAAAAATATTGATATGTTAATAGAAATGATAGCAGGTGGATTTGATGCACAGAATGTTAAAGCAATCGGAGATAGTGAAGATACTTATATCTATAAAGACGCTAAAAAAATTGTTGAAAATAAAATTCAAAGAGCAACAACTATTAAATCAAATTTGAAAAAAAATAATTTTAAGAAAGAAAAACCTATATCAAAAGGTTTTTATTAAAGTGATAAGGAAAATAATTATGAAGGCAGTTGATCCAATTAGAGATATAAAAAAAGTTAATGCAATGAAAACATATTTAAGAGGTAAGGACATTAGAGATTATACAATGTTTATTTTAGGAATTAATATTGCCTTAAGAATTTCGGATTTACTTCAACTAAAATGGAGTGATGTTTTAAAAGATGATATGAAGAATTTTAAAGATATACATATAGTTGAAAAGAAAACTAAGAAGGAAAGAAAGATAAAACTAAATAAGAGCTCTCAGAAAGCCCTTAAAGAGCTTTTATATAATTTGGAGACCTGTCCTATAGATGATTATATTTTTAAGTCTAGAGAAGGAAATAACAAGCCTATAACAAGACAACAAGCTCTTAATATTTTAAAGAGTGCAGCTAAGGCTGTTGGAGTTGAAGATAATATTGGAACTCATACTTTAAGAAAAACTTGGGGGTATCATGCTTGGAAAAATGGATTTAATCCAGCATTAATTATGGAAACTTTAAATCATAGTAATTTGAGTGTTACTAAAAGATATTTAGGTATAAGACAAGATGATATTAATGATCTTTATGATAGCTTAAATATATAAAGAAGTTTAATTTGTTTTATTTATTGAAAAACCTTATGCATTGTGAAATACAATTCATTCAAGATAAAACAAAACATTTACTTATAATATCTATTTTTCATATGTTTTAAATAGTAAATAATTGGTTGTAAATACTTTAATATTTAAAATTTAATCTTTAATAAATTTAAATATCCTAATTATTAATATTAAGATTAAAATAATCGAAAAAAATAATGGGAAATAAAAATATTTATAATCATTAGAAGGTAGATTAGAAATATATTGTATTAACCAAAGCAAAGGAATTGCTGGTAATGATATTATACTACTAATCAAATCAATAGTACTTTTTTTTACCTCATTTTTTAAAAAAATAATAATAGTAAATTTAGAGATGAGAATAAGAAATAATGATATTGTTAGCAATGTTAATTCCATAATAATAAAACACCTTTATTTTATTTTAATTTAAGTATTATTTTAGAATAATTTTATATTTATATCTATATAATAGAATTATGAATTTTTTGCATAATGTATTCTTAAATTAATAATTAATTATATCTAATTATATCTTTTTTTATAGTAAATACTAATATGGTTCATAGTAAGTTTTATCTTTTACCCAATATCCATATATAGGTCCAGCTTTATATTTTACTACTAATCTAACACCTCTATATCTACCTGTTCTTAAACCATCACTTATACTTTTTAACTGATAATATTTAGCTTTTACAGTTTCTTTTACTAATGCATATGTTAACCCGGTAGGAATACTAGCTTTACCTAAAAGTGCTAAAGCTAAAGTTTCTATAGCAGGTGATATAAAATTTAAAGAAGTATGCACTGAAAGTGTTTTTCCCAACTCTTTTTCTAGCGTACTTTTGCTAACTGGAAATTTATTAACTATTGGATTTGGCCATAGTGCCATAAAAATCATCTCCTTAAATTTTAATTTTTTTATAAGACTACTTTTGTTAGCTAACTTTTTTTGTCTTACACTTACTAAGAAGATATGAAAGGGAAAATTATCAACTTAAAAATAAAAAACTTATTAAAATTTTTCTGATTCTAAGGTTGAAAATTTTAGTTTTAAAATCATCTTATATATTAAAAGGAATAATTAGATAAAAATAATTTAAAATTTTTACCTAACCATACAAACATATGTTCTGAAATATGATATAATTTTCCATAACAAGAATTAAAAGGGGGAATAATATGCATAACTTAGCACTTAAATTTGTGAGGGAAAATGAGGATAATAAAGAAATATATTTAAAGGCAATAAAGACTCAAGATCAGTATTATATTCAGAGATTAGTTGATGAATTTTATAATTACACATTTAGGATTTATTTTATTAGCTATATAGAAAAGTCAATAAAGTTAAAGTCATTAGAAATAAAAAGAAAAAGAAACAAGTTAGATAAAAGGGAAATATATATTTTAAACTCTTTAGATGAAGAGTTTAAAGAAGAAAGAATTAATACTATAGCAGATGAGTCGATAGATGTTATTGATGAGGTATGTAATGTAATCGGATTATTTAATCCCATATAATAGCCACTTATATATTTATCTTTCTAAAATAATTACAATATTAATTTTGTCATACATTGTCATACAAAACTATATCAAAGGATAATTATAATGGTAAAATGTAAAAATAGGAGTGCTGCAAACGAAAAGATGTTTGCAGCACTCCTATTTTTATTATTTTTTTTGGAAGGTTTGCAATTGATCTGAAACCTTCCACCTTAAAATGTTTTACAAATGTTAATTTGCTGATGCAAATTTTCTAACTTAATTTTGACTTGTGTGAGATTTTGTCTTTTCGATATTTCTATCAATTAAAGAGCAAAAAACAGCCCTTAATTTTGAACCGACCCCAAAAAGTTAGACCAAAAATCTAACTAATGGAGGTCGGTTTTGATTTGGCA
>NZ_WSFU01000009.1 GCF_016820635.1 Anaeromonas gelatinilytica
GCATAAAACGTGCACCTGAGCACCCTTCTAATACGGCAGGGGATTCCATCCCCTACAACCCCTATTTTTTATTGTCTTCCAATATTTCCTGTAACTACTAACTCTTGTATTTATCAATAGTCTAAAACTTTTGTTAAATTAACTTTCCTAAACAATAAAAAACACTTCAAGAATGAAATTTTGTACCAACAAAATTATCCATAGCTTGTACACTTTATAAAATTAACATGCAAATCTTTTTCACTTCAACTTTAGTTTTTTTACACGCTTGTTTGAACTTTCTTAATAATTTGAATTTTCAAAAATTTTTAACTTGTTTACCAGTATATCACAATAAATTGAAAATTACAACACAAATACGCCAACTTTTTCCAGAGCGGAGTAATAATATACTCATAATCCGCTCTACTACTTATAAAAACGTGATTTGGATGTTTAATTTTCAAAAAATATATATTAAAGGTTAATTTAATGTAAATTAAATAGTTTTTAGTTCAAATTATGCTAAATCCTCTTTCGATATGACACCATATCCTAATCACCATAAATCTATAAATAAAAAGGAAATAACCATATCATAAATTAAACAAAAGAACGCAAATAATTAAAAAACAAAAAAAGAAATAGAAATATATGTTTTATACGACAACTATCCTAACACATAGGGTAAGGTAAAATTAATGTTAGATTTCATATCTTTAAAATCTAAAATAAGACCTCACTTACATGAGAAGCGTAGGCCGATGAAAAGGAAAAATGACATTGTAACATATAATTATGATATAATATTTATAATCTTATATTAAAGGAGCGTTAAAATGAAGAAAATTGATTGTTTAGGGGATGTATGTCCTATTCCAATTATAAAAACAAAAAAAGGGCTTCAAAATATACAACCTGGAGAATCTATTATGATAGTAACAGATCACAGTTGTACCTTGGAAGCCCTTATTGAATTGCTTGAGAACCGTAATGTTAAAATGGAATCTGATGAAGTAATTAATGGAGTTTGGGAAATAGCTATTACTAAACTTTAACACAAATTTTCTTTCCCTATTTTCTTAAAGTAGTGTATAAATTCACTCACAGGCTCACTTAATTGTGAGTTTTTTTCATTTATTAAATACATATTATACTGAATAGAGAAATCTAATATTTCTATTAGCTTTAATCGTTTCTCATATAACTCCTTCTTTACTGAAATATATGGTAAAAACGCAATTCCATAGCCTTTAAAAATAGAAGATTTAACCGACTCGGTAGAATCGCTTTTATAAAGAATATTTAATTCATTAGATGTATATCCAAATTCTTTAATCCTCTCTATTATAGCTTCTTCAACATTAAGCTTATCATGAAGTAAAACAAATGGATGTTTTAACAAATCTTTAAAGTTCACTTCATCATCTATATCATAATCATATGCTGCTACTAAAGAAAGATTATCACTTCCTATTTCATAATACTCTAAAGATTTATTACTTGGCTTTCCATAAATCACTCCTATATTAGCAATATTATTTCTAATATTCTCTTCTATTACTTCAAAAGAATTAGAAATCAATTCATAATTATGATATGGAAATTTTTTCTTTATCTTATATAATACACATGGCAATGCATAAGTAGCTATTGGCCAACATGCTTCTATTTTAATAGTTTGATTATTTTTCGAATCTTCTTTAAGATGTTCTATCATAGCTTCATAAGTTCTTACAATATTATCAGCATATTTCAATACTATTTTCCCTTTTTCAGTTAATTCTACGCCCTTATTACTCCTTATTAATAGACCATAACCTAAACTCTCTTCAAGTTTTTGAAGCTGCTGACTTAATGCAGGTTGAGAGATATGAGTACTACTTGCCACCCTTGATATACTCTTAGCCATCGCAACTTTATGGAAATAGTCAAAACATTCTATATGCAAAACAGTCCCTCCTTTGTTATATTATAACATATACCATTCATAATTTAATAAATAAAAAATTTTTGTGAATTATTGGAGTCATTTTGCATATTTGTAATTTCATTATATATTATTTGTTGTTATAATTATAATATATTAAATTATTATAAGATACTCTAAAATTATTTATTATGATACAATTTTGTTAATAAAACAATTGATTTCATATCATCCATATCTAAAAAAGGGAGGTGTGATCTGATGACTGAATCAAAAATCAACTATTCATCTATAAGAGAGGAATCTCCTTATAGTAAGTTAAAAAATAAAAAGTCAGTAAAAAATCAAATTCCATTTGGAATTCTGGTTACAATAGGTATAATAATAAGTGGAATTTTATTATCTAATACCTCCATTGAATTAGGTTTATATTGGATTGTTGGTATATCTTTTGGATTCATACTTCAAAAATCAAGATTTTGTTTTACCGCTTCTATGAGAGATCCTTATATCACAGGAAGTACTGCCTTAACTAAAGCAGTACTCGTAGCTTTTGCAATTACTACTATTGGTTTTACAGCAATAAAATTTGGTGCATATTCTAATGGATTGGATATTCCTGGTCAAAATTATATTGCTCCCATTAGCTTCGCAACAATAATTGGTGCTTTTATGTTTGGTATAGGTATGGTTATTTCTGGAGGATGCGGGTCTGGTACTATTATGAGAATAGGAGAAGGTTTTTTATTACAAGTATTAACTCTATTCTTTTTCATTATTGGTTCTCTTTGGGGGGCTCATGATTTTGGTTGGTGGAAGAAACATATCATTTTAAAAGGAAAAGCAATATTTTTACCAGATATATTTGGTTGGTTAGGAGCAGTTATTATTCAACTACTATTAATCGCTATATTATATATATTAGCTGATAAATGGCAAAAGATAAAACAAGATTTTTAAATAATTAATGGAATAGAGATATTAAAAATATTCGTTATAAATCAAGTATTATTAAGGGGATGTTAAACTTGAATTTTAAAGATAATAAATACTTCAAACTTTGGCTAAAAAGTTCATGGCCATATCTAGTTGGTGCAGTACTTTTATCTATATTTCAAATAGTTACATTAGCTACTACTAATGAACCTTGGGGAATTTCTAAAGTCTTTGCAAATTGGGGAGCATGGATATATAGACTAATAGGTGGTAACGTAGACAGTTGGTACTATTTTAGCAATAATAATGCTCAAAGTACTTTAAATTCTGGTTTTTTTAATGACCCTGGCTCTATAAGAAACCTTGGTATTATTGTAGGTGCACTTTTAGCTTCCCTTTTAGCCTCTCAGTTTAAAATCAAGAAAATCAAATCAAAAAAGCAAGTTATAGCAGCAATTTTAGGCGGTTTATTAATGGGTTATGGAGCAAGAATAAGTTTTGGTTGTACCATAGGTGCAATGTATAGTGGTATTTCATCACTATCCCTTTCAGGATGGATATTTACTTTGTTTCTATTCATTGGTTCCATAGTTGGTAGTAAATTATTAATAAAGTTCTTTATGTAATTTATAGATCTTTCTAAAAGTAAATATTAAAATACCGTCACAAACTAATCCTACTACTATACTTAAACTTTGATCTTCAACCAATTCTAAACTCTAGTTATCTACCTAAACAAACCAAGCTAACGTATTACATAATAAATAAAGAATTATTCTTACATACAAAAATTCTTTTAAAAAGTCCGTGAAATTGGGCATCCTAAAATTTTATACCCTAAAAAAATGGCTTGATATCTAGATATCAAGCCATTTTTTTAACTTTCACATTCTTCATGATGCTGATGCTCATTACAAATAGAACCTGTAGATTTTAGATTTCCTTTTATATAACTATCTATTACTGATTCAACATCTCCTGTAGCTCCAGTAATTACTTCTATCCCTTTATCATTAAATATGGTAACTGCTCCACCACCCATACCACCTGATATTATTACATCAACTCCATTGTCATGTAAAAAATTTGGTAAAAAGCCTGGTCTATGACCTGGGTTTGGAATTGACTCACTTTTAACTATTCTTTCATCTTCTACTTCAAATATATTGAAGTTTTGACAATGTCCAAAATGTTGAGTAACTATTTTTCCTTCACTTGCAATTGCAATTTTCATATAATCATCTCCTAAATATTATTTTATTAACATATTAATAGTTTTCTTATAGACATCTTCTATAGCTTCTCTCGCTTTACAATCTATATCAACTATACTTTTACCACTATTAATAGCCTTTACTGCTTCTATATCAAAGGGAATATTTCCTATAAATTTTATATCATATTTATCAGCAAAATCTTTTATTTCATTTGATTTTTCTATATTTGTATCATATTTATTTACACAAATAGCAATTTTAGTACCAAAATTCCCTGCTGTGTTTATTATTCTTTTCATATCATTTATTCCAGATATAGAAGGCTCTACAACTATCAACACCATATCAACACCACTTATTGATGCTATAACAGGACAACCTATTCCTGGTGATCCATCTATTATTGCAATTTCTGTTTCTCCTATAGCCGTTTTCATTTGTTTCTTTACTTCAGTCACTAATAATCCTGAATTACCATTTCCCATTTTTAATTGAGCAGTAGAAAATATTTTTTTATCATCATACAATTTTAATTCTCCAGCAATTACTGGCCTAAGTTCAATTGCATCTACTGGACAGATTTCTTCACATACTCCGCAACCTTCACACTCAAAATAATCCACCTCATAATTATCCCTTAATCCTATAGCATCAAATCTACAATTTTCCATACATAAACCACATTTTACACATTTATCTTGATTTATATAAGCTTTATCTAATCCATAGTAATCAGAAATTTTTGGTGTACTAAAATCTTCCATGACTAAATGTAAATTAGGAGCATCCACATCACAATCAGCAAAAGCCTTAGCACTAGATAACTTAATAAAAGAACTTGCTATAGTTGTTTTTCCAGTTCCTCCTTTTCCGCTAAGAATTAATAATTGCTTCACCCTGCTCGACCTCCTTAATTACTCTTTGTAGTATATTTGAAAAGATTTTTTTGTACTTTTCATTTTCTCTTGCAGCAATAATACCTTCTGAATTAATCTTTCCAAGTTCACTATCAAAGGGAATTCTACCTAATATTTTAATATTATTGTCTAAACAAAAATCTTCTGCAGGATTTTTACCATCAAAATCCTTATTTAAAACTACTCCATAAGATTTACCAAATAAATTTACCAATTCATGTACCATATTTAAATTATGAACGCCAAATAAAGTAGGCTCTGCTACTAATATACAATAATCAACATCTTTAATTGTTTCCATTACTATACATGCACTTCCTGGAGGAGAATCGATAATTGTAATATCTTTTTTATTAAAATCCTCTTTAAGAATATTTTTTATTATACTTGTTCCCGATGCTTCTCCAGTATTCATGATTCCAGTAGTAATATTAATTCCATTAGAGATTCCCCTTTGAATTTCTCCAATGTTTTTTTCTTTTTCTGTCAATGCATTTTGAGGACAAAATAAAGTACAACCACTACAGGAATGACAAATATCATCAAATATCACTAATTTTTCATTTATATAAGCTAAAGCATTATATTTACAAAAGTCTACACATTTACGACACCCATTACATAATTCTTGATTTACTTCAGGAATTTTTACATTTACCTTTTCTATTTCTATATTTTCAGGCTTAAAAAATAAGTATCCATTTGGCTCTTCAACATCACAATCTATATATTCAGCATTATCAGCTACTGAAGCTAAATTTACAGACAAAAGAGTTTTGCCGGTTCCTCCTTTACCACTCAATACTGCTATTTTCATATTATTTCTCTCCATGTCCATGAAATCCTGAATGTATATTATCAAGAGGTAATAATGTTCCTGTATTAAATTTTTCTATATTTTCTTTTACTGATCTACTCTCAGTTTTATATATTTTAATTTCTGCTCCTTTTATAACATCCGTAGCATTTCTACCACATTGAGGAGTCAATAATACATCTCCTTTATTATCTACAACTATTTGAGCTGCTTTTATACCTGCTCCACCTCTACTATTAGAAGCAGTATTTTCAATAAACTCCTCTTTTTTATTTTCTTTATCATATATAAGAAAATATGGTGTTCTTCCAAAAATTTCGGATACATTTGAACCCATTGATTTTTCTTCCACAGGTATTACTATTCTCATCTTAATCATCTCCTAAATTTTCTTCATTCCAGTTTCTTTTAAATTCCCGTCTTCCACACCCCACATTGCCACATCTATTCCTATGTCCACTACATATTTTATATTCTCCACCTTCAATTTTTAATATTTTACCTTTTACTAAAGACTCTGCTAATTTTTTACGAGCCTCTCTATATATACCTTGAACAGTTGTACGAGCTATATTCATTTGTTCAGAACATTCAGCCTGAGTTAAACCTTCTAAGTCAATTAATCTTATAGTTTCATATTCATCTACTGTCATATTTATTATCTCGTCTCTATTTTTAGGCATACCTAAAGGTCCAAATCTATCATTTTCCGGTAGACAACATACCTTTCTCCATTTTCTAGGTCTAGGCATAAAATTTCATCACTCCCTATTTACAATTATTTATTTTCTCTTTTGTTTTATTGACATATGTCATTTACATGTTTATTGTACCATATAAATGACATATGTCAATAAAAAATAAAAAAAATAACATAATATTATGTTATTTTTTTTCATTCTTCAATACATCATATAAAAACTCATTTGGAACAAGGAAACTTTTATTATTTATTATAATTTGTTGAGATTCATCATCAGAACTAAGTTTTTCCTTATAATCATCAATCTCATTATGAATATCTTCCATTTCTCTATCTAGTTTAGCAACAGAATCTGCTGCATCTTTAAGTTCATCAAGCAATACTTGAGGCACTGCCTTATTAAATTTATAATATATCTTATGTTCCAGACTGGCCCAAAAATCCATAGCAATAGTCCTAATCTGCACTTCAACACACACATTCTCAACTCTATCAGACATAAAAATAGGTACTTGTAAAACTAAATGAAGACTTTTATAACCATTAGGCTTAGGATTTTTAATATAATCTTTAATTCTAATTGTTTCTATATCTTCTTGACTTTGTAGCATATCACTTAATTTATATATATCAGAAATAAATGAAACTGTTATACGAACACCTGCAATATCTTTAATATTTTCCTTTATAGAGTCTAAAGAAAATTCACATCCTTTCTTTCGAATTTTCTTTAATATGCTTTCAGGTGTCTTAATTCTGGATTTAACATGTTCTATAGGGTTATATTCATGAATATACTGAAATTCTTGTTTTAATATATCAATCTTTGTATTGATCTCATTTAATGCAAATTTATATTGCATCATAAAGCGAGTCATTTCCATTCTAAATTCTTTAATATTAACCATATCTTCTTCTGTCATATATACTCACTCCTTGTCTTTTGTATCATTCTATTTCTAAATATTCTTTAATTCCATCAACTATAGAAGTCGCAATAGAATATTGAAAGCCATCATCTAGCATTTTCTGTTCTTCCTGAGGATTAGTTAAATATCCTATTTCCAACAAAACTGCAGGCATGTCCACATATCTTACAACGAAAAAGTCTTTTGCTTTAACTCCACGATCATTAAATCCAGTTGCATTCACTACATGTCTGTGAATAAGATCTGCGAAGTATTTGGACTCATCATGAAAATAAAATGATTCTGTACCAGACACATCTGAGTCACTGAATGTATTTCCATGAATAGAAATATATAAATCTGCATTTAGTTCATTCGCAAATTTAGGTCTATATAAATCTTCAGTTGAAATAAAAGTATCATCTTCTCTTGTCATATAAACTTCTATCTGTTCTTCTTTTTCTAAAATTTTTTTTATTTTTTTAGATAAACTCAATGTAAAATCTTTTTCATATAAGCCGCTTATCCCTGTAGCACCAACATCACTTCCACCATGCCCTGGATCAATTACTACTTTAAATGTTTCTCCTGCTTCACTAGTATCCTTATTACCTTCAACAAATAATTTATTATTCCATATAAAAATTATTAGCATAGCTAATAAAACAAATCCAATAAATCTTAACCGTCTTTTCATTCTCCTCTTTCTTCTCATTCTTCTTTTTGCTCTTCTATTCAAATTTAAAGTTCCTCCTTTGAATCTTTTTATATTATAATTTTCAAATGTGAAATCTATGTGAATTATGTCAAAAATTAATATATATAATTGAAATGAATCAATATATATAATTTTATGCAATTTTATCATGTTTTAGTTATAAAATAAATGCTTCTTCTATCCTATTTGTTCAATAATTTTCAAACTTCACATTCTGTATTGACATGTGTGTATACACATGTTATGATAATGTAAATTATATTAGGAGGTATTATAATGAATACTAAAAAATTAACAATTATGTCATTATTAACAGCTCTTGCAATTGTTATTCCTTTTGCAGTATTTTTTAAGGTTATAATTCCGCCATT
The DNA here is from genome assembly GCF_016820635.1 of Anaeromonas gelatinilytica. Lineage (GTDB taxonomy): Bacteria > Bacillota > Clostridia > Tissierellales > SIT17 > Anaeromonas > Anaeromonas gelatinilytica. Next base: position 8,497 of record NZ_WSFU01000009.1, read on the forward strand.
TACTGCAACATTAGGTTCCCATGTACCTATGTTTATTTCTATGTTCTTTGGACCTGAAGTTGCTATTATGGTAGGACTTGGATCTGCACTTGGATTTTTCTTAAATCTTGGACCATTAGTTGGGGCTAGAGCCTTTATGCATGTTTTTGTTGGACTCATAGGTGCTAAACTTATAAAAAAAGGTATGTCTTTTGGCAAGGTTTCAGCTATTACTGCACCAATACATGGATTACTTGAAGTCCTTGTAATTATACCATTTGTAGGTTTTGATGTTTACAACTTACTCATTATCACTGGAATTGGTACTGCTCTACACCACTCTGCAGATGCTATTATATCTTACGTTATAATAAAAACACTTGACAAATCAAAACAATTTAATTTAATGACTGATAAACAAGAAATACAGAACAATAAATAATATTTAAAATTTTCTCCCCAATTATAAAACTCCCCTCATAATAAACAGTTTTATTAAAAAACTGTCTACTATGAGGGGAGAATATAATTTTATAAATTTCTTTTACTTATTAACTACACTAAATGTTTTAATATTTAACTCATTTGTATCCATAGAATTATGACAAACTTTTATTTCCTTAATATTACCTTTATATATTATATTACTTTCTAATTTAAGTAAGTTTTGAGGTCTCACAAGATTTCTTGATATATTTAAATCTATAATTCCACTTTCTTTTAAAACATAATATACAAATTCTGAACATAAAAATCTATCATTATAATACACTGTCATATTAAATAAACTATAAAATAAACCCATATAATTATACTTATACATATGACTATTATATATAAATTCATCTAATAATTCTTTTACCTTTTCATACTGAGCCTTTGATACTTCTAATTCCATTATTATACCAGGTAAAGTCTTGCAAAATCTATATGCTCCTTGGTTTATATCTTCCTGTTTAAAAACTCCAATAAAAGGATTATAAGTAGTTTTTCTTCCAAAACTATACATAGAATTAAGTTTCTTATCTAACGAAATAGATGCATGAGTATATTCATCTCTTTTAAATAATTGTATCAATCTAGATAATACTGTATTTGTTCGTGTAAGAACTATGTAAATATAATATTTCCCCATTTTTGCCCCCTTTAATGTTTAATGAACCAATTATTATTATACACTATAACATTAAAGAATAGGTAAAATATATCTTAAGAATTTCTTAAAATTCATATACATTACATCAATGGAGAAAATAATCTTAATATTGAACGTCCAATTACCTTATACCATTTAATGTGTTCACCATCTTTTAATGTAATATTTTTACTAAGCTTTAAAGTATTAAGAAAATCATTCTTCATATCAATAATAGTGTCACTATTATACATCCAAACACCACATTCAAAATGGAGATACAAACTTCTGTAGTCCATATTTATAGTACCAATGACACTAAATTCATCATCTACTACAAATGTTTTTGAATGTATAAAACCTGGAGTATATTCATATATCTTAACTCCACACTCTATAAGACTATCATAATATGACCTAGTCACTGCATGAACATACCATTTATCAGGATGATGAGGAGTAATTATTCTAACATCTACTCCAGATTTAGCTGCTGAAGTTAAAGCCACTACCATTTCATTATCAATTATTAAATAAGGAGTAGTTATATAAATATATCTTTTAGCTTTATTAATTAAATTAAGATAAACAATTTCTCCAACTGTTTCATCGTCTACTGGATTATCAGTAAAAGGTTGAATATACCCAGTATCTTCATATTTATAATCATTTAAAACCTCTTTCTTATATTGACTAATATCTTCATTAATTCCTCTCACATAATCCCACATAGATAAAAACATCACTGTCAAACTCCATGCAGCATCTCCTTTTATCATAACAGCAGAATCCTTCCAATGACCATACTTTTCATACTCATTTATATATTCATCTGCTAAATTAATTCCTCCTGTAAAAGCTGTATGTCCATCAATTATTGCAATTTTACGGTGATTTCTATTATTTAATCTAGGAGATAATACTGGAATTAATGGATTAAAAATAGAACATTTAATTCCCATACTTTCAAGCTGTTTATCATATCTATAAGGTAAAGTAAAAGTACAGCCTAAATCATCATAAATAACTCGAACTTCCACACCTTGAGAAACCTTTTCTACTAAAATATCTAATATACTATCCCACATTACCCCTTTTTCAATAATAAAATACTCTAAAAATATATAATGCTCTGCCTTTTTTAATTCTTTCTTTAGCCTTTCAAACTTCAATTCTCCTTTTGAAAAATATTTTGCAACTGTATTTTTATATGGAGGACCATAAGCATAATTTTGAATATATTTAGATTGATTAAAGGCAACCTCATTTTTAGATTTCATATCATTCAAAATTTCTTCATGAGGTAACAACACTTCCCTTGTTTTATATTCTATAGATTTCATTCTCTTCTTTGTTCTTCCGCTTAACTTATTTCCTCCAAAGAAAATATAAAACAATCCTCCAAAAATAGGAAATAATAATATAGGTACTATCCAAGCAATTTTATATGCTGGATTTATAGGATTATTAATAATCAACAACACTGCAATCATACTTATAAGTACATTTCCTCCATAGAAAAGAACAAAATATTCATTAAACTTCAATATTGCTCCAGTTAAAACTAACAACTGTATTAATATTGCAATAATGACAAAAATAATTCTATTAAATATAACTTTTCTTAAAAATTTCATCGTATCCTCTCTTTAAAGTTATTATGGGACAAGGGGACGGTTCTCTGTCCCATTATTCGCAAATTTCGACATAGAAATTTTAAATTATATATATTAATTTAATGCTAACTTTTCATAATGCTTATATAATGATTGAAATTTTCCTCCATAATCCTTTTTCCACGGCTTTTTCTTCCCGCAAAAATGCAAAATTACAGTATTTTTTATAACCTTATCCATATCCCATTTTCCACTACTTTTGAATTTATAATATCCATAATACCTTACATCATAATTATATAATTTTTCATCTAAACTCTTTATATTTTTTGAATAAAGTGCATTCAATATATCTTGATCAGGCATAATCAGTTTAGACTTATTTTTTTCTACAAAAGCATATATGGATTTTTCATCAATTTTTCTTCTCTGAAGATCTAAATTCATTAAAAGTACTCCAGAATTATAATATGCATCAATTTCATAAGGATATAGTCTTAATTTATTAATTTCTTTTACGGTAATCTTGTCATGATATGCTGCAGCATACAATGAATTCTCAATATCAATATTATATAAATCCTCTATTGAATTAATCACTAAAATATCAGGATCTAAATATAAAATACGATCAATATTTTCAGGTAAAACTTTAAATGCTAATAAACGATAATACATTTCCTTGGTATAATGTAAAAGAGTGGGAGCATTGCTAAAAGATTCATCATCAATGGCTATTTCTTCTAAATCACTACCATGAATTTTAACATAATCATTTAAATCGTTTAATTCCTCCTCATTAAGACTAGAATGCATTAAATAAATCGAGAACTTTTCTTCTTCATTATTCAGAAAAAGTGATTTAAGCATTACCTTTAATGGCTTTATATAATTAGGATCTAATGTCACAAGTACATTCATATACATAAATCACGCCCCTTTTAATAATTTAAAATTACCATAATTTTATATTTATTATAACATATTTACTTAATATATTATCAAAAATACAGCAAATTTAGAATGCTATTAATACTTTTATATGTATAATGAGACAGAATTATCTGTCTCATTATACATCATTTTATTTGCATATATACAAAAACTGCATCTCTAAGAAATTTAGCCATTCCAGGTTTCTCTTTATCATAATATAATCTAAATTTTTCATCATCTATATACATTTGTGCAAGTCCAGCATGAGCTTCTTTACTATAATCATCCCAGAAAAAACTTAACCATTGGCGATGTAAATCTACTGCTTTTTGCGCCAATTCACTTTTAGGATCATCACTTTCAAAAGCTTTTTTAAGTTTTTCTATAAATTCTTTTTCCAATGTAGTAACTCTATCATATTCTTCCTGTGTCATTTTCTCAAGTTTCTTATTCGATTTATCCACTACATCATCACCATATTTTCCTCGTACTTCCTTTCCATATTTTTCTTCATTGTTATATACTAACTTTTCTTTAAATCCTTCAAATTTTTCTTTATCACTCATCTTAATTCTCCTTTTCTTATAATCAATTGTTTTTTTAACATTTCTAATCAATATTTCTAATCGCTTCTTATTATTAAGAAGTTTATCGTGATGTTCCTTTAACGCTTTTAATTCATCAAAACCCGGTGAATCTATTATTGATTTAATAATTTTTAACTCTACACCTAATTCCTTATAAAAAAGTATCTGCTGTAATTTATCAACTTCTTTTTCACTATATATACGATATCCTGATGAATTAATCCTTACAGGCTTAAGAATTGCAATTTCATCATAATATCTTAATGTCCGAGAACTAATCCCCGCTATATTTGCTAACTTTTTTATTGTATATTCCATCATTTCACCTCCTTACAATAAAACTATACACCTTTACGTTAATGTCAATAAATATATAAATAAAAAACATCTATTATTCCAAATAGATGTTTTTACTATATACTCATATTATTTTTCAGCAACAATCACCAGAGGAAAAGATTTCATAGGCTCATATTCTCCCTTATCGAAATTTCCATAAAATTTAATAGAAGAAAAACCTGCTTTTTCTATTAAGCTTCTCATTCCTTTTGATTTTATAGGATGTAGATATACATTATTTTCAAATTTTCTATCTTCAACTTTCAATATTGTACTAAAATCAATCTTATGTTTATCTTTTAAGTAATCATAATATCTTTCAAATACTAAATTTACTTCCTTATTTTTTATAGTGGGAAGATATTTAATATTCTTAGCTAATACTCTGTCATAATTAACTATTTGAATCAGCATTCGTCCCTCTGTTTTAAGAGAATTATTACATGATTTTAAAAATTCACCTATTTCCTCATCATTATTTAAATGAACTAAGGAATTTCCTATACAAAATATTGTATCAAATTTTTTATTCAATTTCTCTATTTCTAACATATTTAGAACTTGAGCATCAATCTCACTATCTTTTTCTTTCAACTTATTTATCATATTCTCATCTAAATCTATTGCAGTAATATTATATCCTTCATCTCTTAATTTTTTAGAATATCCTCCACTACCACAGGCTACATCTAAAATATCCTTTGGATAATCTCCTGAAACTTCCTTTATTAAATTAAATTTAACATCCTTCACAGGAAATATATAATCATAGTATTTAGATATTTCCTTATAAAATTTTGACATTATGTCACCTCTTTTTCATTTATACTTCTCTAAAAAATCTAATTAATTTCTCTACACTTTCCTCTGTAGTTGCCCATGATGTTACAAAACGAACTGCACTTTTATTTTTATCCACCTTTGCTTCGATTGAGTATAAAAACTCCTCAGATAATTTATCTAATATATCATCTGCCAAAATTGGAAATAACTGATTAGATGTTAATGGGGCATAAAAAGAATATCCTAAATCTATTAAAGCATTTCCTATCTTCTCTGCCATCTGATTAGCATGAGTAGCTAATTCAAAAAATAAATTATCTTGAAATAATCCCTCAAATTGTATTCCTGCAACAAATCCTTTAGCCATTAAAGCTCCTCTTTGTTTTATTAAATAACGAAAATCTTCTTTCAAATCCTCTCTACAAATGACTAAAGCCTCTCCTAATAATGCCCCATTTTTAGTACCACCTATATAAAAAGCATCTACTAACTTTACAATATCGGATAATTTAAGATCATTACTTTTACATGTTAAAGCAGAGCCCAGTCTTGCACCATCAAGAAATAAAGTTAATCCATTATCCTTACAAGTTTTATGAATTTCAATTAATTCACTTTTAGAATATATTGTTCCTAGTTCTGTAGAATTGGATATATATATCATCTTAGATTGTACCATGTGTTCGTCTTTATGATGATCTAAAGCTTTTTGTATTATTTTTGGAGTAAGTTTACCATCTTTAGCTGGCATTGCAATTACCTTGTGTCCAGTAGCTTCTATAGCTCCTGTTTCATGAACATTAATATGTCCTGTATCAGCTGCAATTACAGCTTGATGAGGTCTTAAAGAACTTGATATGAATAATAAATTAGTCTGAGTACCGTTGCATAAAATCTATAATTGTCTATAAAAACCTTATAAAAACCTATAAATTTTAATT
>NZ_WSFU01000063.1 GCF_016820635.1 Anaeromonas gelatinilytica
TTGCCAAATCAAAACCGACCTCCATTAGTTAGATTTTTGGTCTAACTTTTTGGGGTCGGTTCAGTAGATAGTCTATTTTAATTAATTAGACTGTCTACTTGGAAAGTATCATATCAAAATACAGTCGAGCATTAGTGGAACTGTTTACATTTATTTGGTGATATGTGTGTGCATATTGATAGCAGTAATATCCCACTAGAGAAGATAGGCTTTTTTAATAAATTAGGTATTAAGTGGATTACAGAAATTAAAAATAGACACAGCGATACCTCCATTGATGCCGCCGTATCCTTAAAAAAGAGTGACCTTAATACACCCGCCGTTTGCCTATTTTCAAAAGGCAAACGGCGGCTTTGATTATTTCAAAACCGCCGTTTAGCATAAGCTATCTTTTTCAAGTGATTATAACCGCCTAAACAACGGTTTTCATTTTTTATTTGAGATATATTTAATGGGAGACCTCCTCATATCCCTTTAAGCCCATCAGAAGAGTAGCATTAAAACAAAAAATACTCTTTTGTAGTACTTTAGACCATACCTGCTTTCATAAAATGCTTTTTAAGCAATTTACGTCCAAGGATTGCTCCTAAAAACGCACAAATAACAGTTACGACTATAGCAGCATAGAACATAGGTCCATTTGCCAAATTCAGAAGTTTTTCAACATATGCTGCCGAGGAACCTCTGCCCGTTGCGTATTCCATATAATATTGCTTTTGGAACATCATATTAAACATGAAACCTAACCAGGTAATTACTGTTACTAAAGCAAATCCAATTGTATTCCTCCAGAAACTAATATATTTCCCCGTCGATGAGATTATCTCGGCGAGGACACCACCTAACAAAATGGAAATGGGTATTGATATAGGATTACCCATAACGAAGTAAATGATGGCAAAGAGGATTGACTGTACGATAATAGAGCCTTTCTTTGGCGTTTTAGCCCGTATATACATGTAGATGATCCCACACGGTATGGCAGCAATCGCACCATGGAAAACAAACCCGGCAGGAATCATCCCCGCAATTCCTGCAACCAGAAACATACAGATAGCAAAAAGTAATGTGAAAATAGATATATTAATTAAATCCTTGCTTGACAGATTATTTTTCTTAGCTTGAATATTCATATTTAATTTCTCCTTTGAGTTCTATGTTTTTACAAAAATTTCTAACAACTTATCTTTCTTTTCCATATTAATCATATAATAATCAGCAATGGAACCACCCTTGATTTCTATAACACAGTCGCAGGTATTCATTACAAACTCATAGTCATGTGTAATAACAATAATTTGTTTTCCTTTCTCTTTCAGTTTCTCTAAAAGGACATGTACACGCAACATATTACTGTAATCTAAACCGCTTGTGGGTTCATCCAAAATTAAAACATCTGCACTTTGGGCAATACCGGCAGCAATAGTTAATCGTTGCTTTTGACCGCCAGATAAACTCATGGGGTGCTGTTCTGCAAATTCACCTAGAGATAAGAAATTTAATATTTCAAGTGCATTGACAGCTTTTTCCTTCTTACTGCTTCTTAAAGATAACTCCACTTCCCCGATAACACTATCGCTGAACAACTGATAATTCGGGTCTTGCATAACAAGGTAATTCCGGCCGCATCTATGTTTGTATGGTTGCTCTGTTTCTTCAAAGAACACTTTTCCTGTGTTTTCTTTTGTAAGACCGCAAAGGCAGCGGGCGAAAGTTGATTTACCCTGACCATTTCTACCAATCACAGCAGTTATTTTATTTTTGGACATGGCACAGCTTATATTTCGTAAAATAGGTGCGTTTTTTTGATATGCAACGCTAAGTCGCTCAACAGAAATACCTGGCATCTCTTTATCGCAGTTCATGCGAGGCTCAATTTTTACCTGTGATAAATCCCATGCTCTAAGCCCTAAGTCTATACGTTGCCTTTTGCTGACGCTGCCGAACTCTTTTGCGCTCCATTCGTGAACAATGCGCCCTCTTTCCATATATAAGACCCTATCCGCAATATCCGCCAAATAATAAAGTCGATGTTCTGCAATTAAAATTGTTTTGCCTTCTTGTTTCAGCTTTTGTAGAACAACTCGCAATTGATTGGTTGCAAAAGCATCCAAATTTGAAGACGGTTCATCTAAGACAAAGATATCTGGTCCTAACGCATACGCAGAAGCAATGGCTAACATCTGCTTTTCCCCTCCAGAGAGAGAAAATATATTCCGGTCCATCAACCGTCCGATCTTCAAATCTGCTGTTGTTTTATGGATTCTCTTCCATATCTGCTCTCTGCTTATGCCTAAATTCTCGCAACCAAATCCAATTTCATTTGTTGTATCTAAATTAAAAAACTGGCTGCGTGGATTTTGGAAAACAGAACCAACCTTCATGGAAAGCTCATCCAACTTCCAATTTGTTATGTCTTGACCGTCAATAAGAATATCACCATCCAATTCTCCTTCATAAAAGTGGGGAATCAAACCATTGACGATTCGGGTAAGTGATGTTTTTCCGCATCCGCTGGCTCCGGTTAAAAGGATACACTCTCCACGTTGGACAGATAAATTAATATCTTGCAGACCTTCCTCTGGACGGCTTGCATAGGTAAAATTCACATTTTTCATTTTTATAGCACATAAATTGTTCACTATATACCACCCCCTGTAAAAGCAAATATCAAATTGGCTGAAAACAAAAGTGTAAAGATAATATCCATAGCACCAAAGCGTGTTTGATATAAAGATGTCCTCTTCTTGTCCGAATCAATTCCTTTTGTTACAGCCGCAGCAGATAATTCCTCAGCTACTACGGAAAGCTGCATCATCAGCGGAACCATAATATACTCTATTATTTGATTTGGCGCTTTCAAACAGTTCAATAGTGTAAAATGGATTCCCCGTACCTTTGCCGCATCCAGAATTCCCTTACTTTCTTCCTTTATAGTTGGGAAAAAACGCATGATTACCACAATCGGAATTGTAATCTGACGCGGTGTATGTATAGCTTGCAGAGATGATGTCATTTCTCCAACCTGTGTGGTTGATATGAGTAAAGCAGCAAACATAAAGGTAGGAAATATCTTTCTTGCCATCATCAATACCACCGACAGCATTCCGACAATTGTATTTTCAACCCGCAGTGTAAGCAGAATGAAAAGTGCCATCCCTGAAAAAATCAACAAATTCTTGATAGCCAAACGATAGCTTCGATGGTATAACATAGCAATGGTAATCATGGCAATGCAGAAAATTTCACATAGTATATTGTTCTGAATAAAACTGGTTATATTTACAATCAGAAGTATAAACAACTTTGTTCTCGGATCTACCATTCGCCTATAAACACCGCTAAGCGCAGTTGTAGATTTCCCTGTATTTTGTATATATACATCACCTTTTATCACAGGACTGTCCCTCCCGTGATCGTATGGAGTGATAATAGCTTAATTTGAGAGAGAGAAGCCCAAAATACTTCATATCCCTTTGCTTGATTGATTGACTCAATAATATCCTTCCTTTCCAGTTGAATGTAAAAATCAACAATATAATATTTTGCTAAGTGCAACAAATGAGTTAGCAATGACTAACTTTATATAATTTATTATTGCATAGAGATGCTCCTTCGTCAATAGATTTACTTCATATATATCAAATTGCAAAAGAAATCGGTGAATCTGCAAAAGAAAAATGGAGAACCCCATAAAACAAAGAAAAAGATTATAACCCTCTTCTGTTTTATGAAGTCTTATTTCACTCCTATTCAAAACCCCCAAAACCCCATATGGAACTTTTTCTCTGCAATTCAAATAGATGATGATACAATCCTTTTAATTCCATCAGTTCCTGGTGACGGCCTACTTCCTGTATTTTCCCAGCCTTGAGGACAACGATTTTGTCACAATCCTCTATGGAACGTAATCTGTGGGCGATAATGAGCACTGTTTTATTGCGGATCAGCTTTCCGATTGCTTCCTGAATCAATGTTTCATTTTCTGGATCAAGAGATGCTGTGGCTTCGTCCAAAAGCACAATAGGTGCATTTTTCAGAAAAGCTCTGGCAATGGAAATACGCTGTCGTTCCCCTCCTGAAATAGTTTTTCCGTTTTCACCAATGACTGTATCGTAGCCATGGGGAAGCTTATGAATAAAATCTTCACACCGCGCCATTCGGGCAGCTGCAATAATTTCTTCCTTTGTGGCATCCAGCTTCCCAATCTTAATGTTGTTATATATCGTATCATTGAATAGCACCACATCCTGGAATACGATAGAAAAATAGCTGAGCAATGTTTCAGGGTCAATATCATTGATGTTTTTGCCGTCAATCGTAATTTTCCCTTTGCTTACATCCCAGAAACGAGAGGCCAGCTTGCTCAGGGTGCTTTTGCCGCAGCCAGAGGGCCCGACAAGTGCCGTGATTTCTCCTTGCTTTGCCACAAAAGACACATCATGGATAATTTCATCTGTATTGTACGCAAATGAAACATGGTCAAAGGTAATGTCGTAAGAGTTCAGCTTAATATCCGCATTGCCCATTTGGGAAGGATATTTTTGAATTTCACGGATTCTGGATGCACTGACAAGTGAATAAAAAAATTCTCCCGTTTTAAAAAACACAGTGGTAAGAGGATCGTAAATGCGTGCTGAAACAAAAAGAAACAGTAAAAATCCGATCAAATCCAACTCACCATGAGTAATCAAATAAGAGCCTGTAACAACCACCAGACCCAGTCCCACCCGTAAGATGTTATAAGCACTGCTAATGAAAATACCCATGACCAGTTCGTAAATCATAGAAGTACGAACTACCTTTTTAATCTTCTGTTCCATTCCCATGCGGTAGGCTTCTTTTTGGGGTGATGTTTGAACCAGCTTGATATTTTCCAAATACTCCTGAATGCCTTCACTCACACCAAGTTTGGCTTCTCGGTTTTTCCAGTTGGAGGATGAGCTTACTTTATTGGAAATTGCGAGTACTACCAGCGAAACCGGTAAGCAAATAAACAGGCTCAAACTCATCCGCCAATCATAAAAGAAGAGTGTTAATAAAATAACTATACTCGAAATAATCCCGCCAAAAAGCTCGGCAACCCCAGTTGCTAAGGTATGCTCTACAGTAGTTGTGTCATCCATCAATGTGCTGGTTAAATCGCTTAAATCCCTATTCCCAAAATAAGAAAGGGGCAGTTTTCTTATTTTTTCTGCAAGCGAAATGCGGGTGTTCGCACTTTCCTCATAGGCAGAAATATAGGTTTCTTTGTAAGTCCAACGATAAACCCAATAGATGAATAGCAGCAGAAACAGTGCCGTACCCCAATATGAAAAAAGGGAAATACTTTTTGTGTTTGTTCCCAAATAGTTTTGAACCATATCGGATGCAAGGAGCAATAATAATATTGCCGGAAACATGGTGCTTAGATTATGCAATGCAGTAAGCAATATCCCTTTTATCACCTTTGCATAGCCTTGATCCGTCAATGAAAATGTGTTTTTAAGCATGAGTCTGACCTCCTATTTTCCAGGATGTTCCTGATTGATATTCCTGATACATTTCTGCATAAGTACCACCATGTTCTATTAGCTCTCTATGTGATCCCTTCTCTATGAGCTTACCGTTTTCAAGCACTAAAATCTGGTCGGCTCCCGTAACAGTGGATAGGCGGTGAGCAATCATCAGTACTGTTTTCCCTTTCATTAAAACATCCAATGCTTTTTGTATTTTGTATTCGTTTTCTGGATCAGCAAAAGCTGTAGCCTCGTCAAGCAGAATAACAGGGGCATCCTTTAAAATTGCTCTCGCCAAGGCAATGCGCTGCATCTCACCGCCTGAGAGGTACACGCCTTTTGTCCCAACCACAGTGTGTATCCCATTGGGCAACTTCTCCAAAATATCATCGCATTGTGCGAGATGAAGAGCCTTTCGGATTTGTTCCTCTGTCGCAGAGGGTCTACTGAAAGCAACATTTTCGGCAATACTCATTTTAAACAGGTTTACATCCTGAAAAACAAAGCTTACCCTACTCATCCACTGAGTATAGTCCATATCCTTTACATTTACCCCTCCAACACAGATGCTACCGTCATCTACATCCCAGAACCGGGCAATTAAATTGACAACTGTACTTTTCCCCCCACCGGATGCACCCACCAAAGCTGTAACAGTACCGGCTTTTGCCGTAAAAGAGAGCTGATCAATAACTTTTGCTCCGTCTTTTTCATATTGAAATGATACCGAATCGAAAACAATATCATATGAGGATGGACTTTGGACATTTGTAGTTTGGAGCATCAGCTTTTCATTTAAAAGTTCCTCAATTGTATCCAATGCCTGTGTTGTAATCAGTTGATTGGAGGAACTGTACATAACTTTCATCAGCATGACAGCAATCAAAGGAGTGAATACAATAAAAAATATAAAGCTCATAATGAATCCTTTAGAGTTGGATGAAAACTGATACAAAAGAATTCCCACGGGAATCAGTACAAAAAAGATGCCATGAACCGATGTAATATAGCCGCTCATGGGTTTCCCCATAGAAAGCGCATATTGTGTTACAAAATTCTTATAATTCATGATAGAGCTATAAAAACGTTTAAAGGAATGTACAGTTTGGCCAAAAACCTTGACTACAGAAATACCCCGCACATATTCTACCGCCGCATTGCTCATATCAGCCTGGGATTTTTGATATTGCTCTAAAAATCCATTGCTCTCACCCTTGAGCATAGAGCTTAATATAACAAAGCCTATTGCAATTGGGATCAAACAAATCAACGTTAACCGCCAGTCAAAAATCATCATACTTGCAAGAAAAGCTAGAGGTGTTATAATGGCCTGTACCAAATCAGGAAGCTGGTGGGCCACAAAGTTTTCCATGCTTTCCGTATTCTTTTCTATGATTTTACGAAGCTTTCCACTCGGATTTGCAATATGGAATCCAATGGGAAGCTCCCCCAAACGCTGTAGTAGTTTAATTCTCAGATTCGCTATCAGATTAAATGCGGTTAAATGAGAGAATAGCAATCCTAAGCCATAAAGCATAAATGAAAGACCTGTCAGGGTAACCGCCATCCAGCCATAGTGCGCCATCTGTCCATTATTGAGCATGGCTGGATTTTCCCCCGCATCCAGTAACTCCCGAGCTACAAAATAAATGCAGATATACGGACCCAAACTGACGATTCCACCCAGGGCAGAAAAAAACCACGATAAAATCATAGTAACTTTATATTTTCCCGAATAATTTATTAGCCGGGAAAGCAATCTTTTTTTCTTCAATTCTGTTCCTCCTAATATTAAGAATTAATACTTAAAACATCTTTCAAAAAATCAAAAACCATGATAGAATTAGATGTTAGCAGTATCTAACTCGATTGTATAGGTTTCCATATATATCGTCAATGAAACCTGGATGCATATGACAGACTGCTAAAAAGGTTTGTGAATTTGCAAAAGATGGAGGGTTAAAATTGAAAACTATATTAGAGCAACTTTACCTGCCTTTGCTTTCAACTTTAGGGTTTTATGAAACAGCGGTACCGCCTGATTTTAAAAATTGCGGACTATATTATAAACTAGATCCTTCCATGGGGACAGGTTATTATTGGATTTATCCTATAGAAAATTTGTACGCCATCTGTGCTTATCAGTTTACATTCAAAGAAAATTTCTCACTTCAATATGAGCATCCTGAGTTTTTAAATTTAGGAATCTATGGCACTCCAATCGCAAAGATGATTTATAACGACTTGTACTCTAAAGCCGAAAATCTGATTGGTTATATTGGTCAAAAGGAATGGTATGACCAAAAGATACAAAAAGAAACAGTGATCAACAGCGTAGGACTTTCCTTTCTACCGGAATTCAATAAAAAAATTTTATCATATCAATTCCCTAACAGTTTTAATCAATTAGAAAAAATACTGCCTAAATTAAATGGCAGCGACACAATTCCGGAAGTGTCAATGGTACTAAGACAAATTCGAGCAGCTAGACCGTCTGCCACCACAGCGAAGATGTTTTATGAAGGTAAAACTTTGGAAATCATTTCACTGATTATGCAATGGGAAGAGAGACAATCCATGTATTCTTTAGAGTCTCATATTCCAGAGTGGGAAATGAAGAGCTTAAATCAGGTATACGATTATCTAAACCAGCATTACACGGCTCATATACCCTTGGATTTTCTTGCTAAAATATCCTGCATGAGTCAAAATAAGCTGACAGGTGCATTTAAGCGCATTTTCGGAACCACAATTACAGAACGAGTACAAGAACTGCGAATTGAAAAAGCAAAACAGATACTCTTAGATTCCGACTGGGACATCGGCAGAATTGCAAATGCAGTGGGATATAAGCGACATGCAAGCTTTTCTGTAATATTTAAACGAATTACCGGATTGACCCCAAATGAATTCAGAAAAGGACGACCTTGAAACAAACTCTTTTTATTGTTTCAAACTCCATTTTCAAACTACAAACATGACTGGCTGGCAAGCAGGGCAAGGTGGTACACACCTTGCGATTTTGCATAAAATTCCCTTACGGAATTCTTGTCATACCAAGAATAACTGTAATAGCCTCTATCAAATAAATATAAAGACTCTTTATCAT
>NZ_WSFU01000126.1 GCF_016820635.1 Anaeromonas gelatinilytica
GTTGTTGTTTTAGTTTTTCTATATTCATTCATATATACATTGTATTAGTTATACTGATAAACCACAATAACTATTTAAAAAATATCGCTTTCATCTCACATCTAAAGAAGTGGGCTTTCCCGCTCATAAGTTCTGTAATTTTTAAATAAAAAAACACCTTATTAATTTAAAGTGTTTTTCGTATGTATATTATTAGGATAGACTTATGTGTATAATTTAATATATAAATCCAGTTATGAGAGGTGAGATAATGTTCTTTAAAAGAGAACTGGAAGACCGAGTTGAAGATGCAAAAAAAAATAAAGAAGAATTAAATAGATTAATAGAAGAATATAAACCATTTATAGCAAGCACTGCTCAAAAGAGAGTGAAGAGATATTTAAGATATGGACAAGATGATGAACTTGCTATTGGTATGTTAGCTTTTAAGGAAGCGATAGATGCATATGATAGAAAAAAAGGAAAGTTTCTGACATTTGCTAAGATGATTATTAATTTGAGATTAATAGATTACTTTAGAAAAAATAAAAGAATAAATAGTGAAATATGTTTATATGGATATCAAGAAAAAACAAATATTAATATTCAAGATGAAAAATCTATACATATATTTAATGATTCAGAAAATAACAGAATAAGAAAAGAAGAAATATTGGAGTATAAAAAAGAATTACTTGAATGGGGGATTGAGTTTCAAGATTTGGTTAGAGTTTCTCCTAAACATAAAAAGTTAAGGGAATTATATAAAGAAATAGCAATTTTAATAATAAATTCTCCTGAAATATTGAAAAAATTAATTAGAGCTAAAAGATTACCAATAAAAGAAATTCAAAATAGAAAAAAGATACATCGAAAAAAATTAGAAAGAGGGCGAATATATATTATAGCATCGGTAATAGCTTTGAAAGGTGATTATACTTTTATCAGGGATTATATCAATGGAGGTGAGAAATAGTGAAGGGTGTTATTATGGAGATTAAGGAAGATAAGTTAATATTATTAACTGAAGATGGTAGATTTGTAGAAGTAGATAAAAATAGTAATAATGTAGATATTGGAGAAGAGATAAGTGTTAGTGATAATAAAATATATAATTGTAATGTGAAAAAATTTATAGCAGTTGCTGCCATGCTTTTAATCATAATGACAGGTGGTTATGGAGTATATGGATATTATAATCCCTATGGATATGTAAATATTGATATTAATCCCAGTGTTGAATTAACATATAATTTATATAATAGGATAATAAATGTAGAAGGAATAAATAAAGATGGAGAATATATAATTAGTAAATTAGGAATAGATATGCAAAAAAACAAAAAAATAGAAGATGTAATAAATAAAATTATAGATGAAGCTGTAGAGAATGGTTACATGGATGAAAAAGAAAATACAGTTTTAATTACATTAACGGATGAAAAAAAGAATATAGATGGTAATGAACTATTAAAATCAGTTAATAATTATATTGTGGAAAAGATAGTAAACAAAAAAGAGATAGAAGTCAAAGTGATATCTAATACAAATGAAAATTATAAAATTTCAAAGGATAAGAATGTATCACCAGGAAAAATGATATTAATTGATAAAGCAATAAATATAGATGATTCCTTTACAAAGGAAGAATTATATTCTAAACCTATAAATGAAATAATGAATGTAATAAAAAGTAGTAAAGAAGAAAAGAATACAAGATCGCATAGTTATAAAAAAAATAAAACTAATGAAGATGAAATTAACGAAAAAAACGATAAAAAAAATAATTTTCCAAATAATGACAAAAAAGTTATAGACAATAATAGTAAAAGTGAAAATGAAACTAATAATGATAAAATAAAAAATACCGATAATAAAAGTAAAAATGATAGTAATGATAAAAACAATAAAGATAATAAAGATAATAAAGATAAAAATAGCAAAGACAATGAAAATGGTAGTAATAATAATAATAAAAGCAATAAAAATAATAAATATAATAGTAATGATAATAATAAAAATAAGAATCTTAATAAAAGCAATTCAAATAATGGTAAAAAATAATTTAGGCCCAGTATATGGGCCTTATTCTTTTGCATTTTGAATTATATGAGTGCTAGAGCTATTAGAATAACTATCACCAATATAATTATACCTATTATACCATATAAAAGTTTTTTTCTTATGAAGAAAATTTTAGACATTAAATCACTCCTTATTTGTCTATAGGATGGAAAGAATTATAAGCTTATAGTATAATTTATTTAAGTGCAATTTTATATATTACTAATTATATTTAAAATACTATAATCCTATGACTATTTAGGAGGGGTTTAATGAAATGGTATATAAAAAAATATGAAGAATTAACAAAGGATGAATTGTATAAGATATTAAAGAAAAGAATCGATGTTTTTGTAGTTGAGCAAAATTGTCCTTATCTTGATATAGATGATAAAGACTTTGATTCTTATCATGTATATTTGGAAGATAAGGGAGATATTTTAACTTATTTAAGGGTATTAAAACCAGGGGTGTCTTTTGAAGAGGTTTCTATAGGTAGAGTTTTAGTAAAAAAGGATAGTAGAGGTTTGGGATTAGGAAAAGAATTAATGAAAATGGCTATTAAATTTATATTAGATGAATTAGAATATGATACTATTAGAATATCTGCCCAAGAATATTTGTTGAAATTCTATAAGGATTTAGAGTTTAAAGAAAATTCAAATGTATATCTTGAAGATGGTATTCCTCATGTGGAAATGATTTTTTCAAGGTAATAATAATTAAGGAGTGGATTTGATGAATGTAAAAATAATAACTGATAGTGCTTGTGATTTATCTCGTGATGTAATAGAAAAGTATGATATTGAGGTAATGCCTTTAACAGTTATATTAAATGAAGAAGAGTATTATGATAATATAAATATGAAGCCTGAAACTTTATATAAATTAATGAGAGAAGGAGAAGCACCAAAGACAGCTCAAGTTTCTCCTGGTAAATTTAAAGAAATATTTACTAAGTATGCAAAGGAAAAAAGAGATTGTATATATATAGGATTTTCATCTGAATTATCTGGGACATTTAATGCATCAGTAATGATGAAGGAAGAGATATTAGAAGATTATCCTGATTTTAATATTGAAGTATATGATTCTAAGGCTGCATCTCTGGGATTTGGATTAATAGTACATAAAGCTGCACAGATGGCTAACAATGGAAAATCAATGGGAGAAATATTGAAAACAGTAGATCATTACAGTAAACATATGGAGCATATATTTACTGTTGATGATTTGGAGTATTTATATAGAGGGGGAAGAGTAAGTAAAACTACTGCTTTTGTAGGAGGGCTCCTAAGTATAAAACCTATATTAGATGTGGAAGATGGAAAGCTTATTCCTATTGAGAAAATAAGAGGGAAAAATAAAGTAATAAAGAGAATGATAGAGATAATGGAAGAGAGAGGAGTTAACCTAGAAAATCAACTAGTTGGTATAAGTCATGGAGATGATTTAGAATCTGCTATGAAGTATAAGGAATTAATGGAATCTAAATTAGGTGTTAAAGATTTTATAATTACTACTGTAGGTTGTGCTGTAGGTTCTCATTCCGGTCCAGGAACAATAGCTATATTTTTCTTAAATGAAGAAGAGAAATATTAAATTTAAAATAATCGAGTAGAAGGTAATTAATTACCTTCTACTCGATTATTTTCTCTGGCTTTTTAAAATCATATCTATCTAAATCTACAGTAATAGATTCGATTTTTTGTTCATTTATTTTAAAGGAATATTCTAAAAAACTCAATAATTATAATATTAATTGATATTATGATAAAATAAAATTAATACATTTATATATTAGAGGTGATATAATGACAACGCTATATTTAACAAGACATGGTCAAACTGTGTGGAATTTTGAAAAGAGATTTCAAGGTCAATTAGGATCTCCATTGACAGAGATGGGAGTTAAGCAAGCACAGTGGTTAAGAGATAGATTAAAGAGTGTAGAGTTTCAAGCTATATATTCAAGTCCGTTATCTAGGGCTTATAATACTGCAAGTATAGTAAAAGGAGATAGAGATTTAAGAATAATTAAAGATGATAGATTAAAAGAAATGCATTTTGGAGATTGGGAAGGAAAAAAAGCAGAAGAAATAAACAAAAATCATAAGGAAATGTTTCATAATTTATGGAACAATCCTACTGAATATGTGTCGAATAATGGTGAATCTTATAAAGAATTATATGATAGGATTATTCCAGTAATAGAAGAAATAAAGAATAAACATGATGGAAATGTTCTTATAGTGGCCCATGGTATAGTATTGGCCATAATAATGTTATATGTAAAGGGAAGACCTTTAAAAGATTTATGGGAAGATACAGTATTGCCTAATACTAGTCTTACAATAGTAGAAGCAGAAAATGATAAATTTAATATAAAATTATATGGAGATGTGTCACATCATAAGTAAAATTAATAGATAATAGTAAAGCAGGATAAAGTTAAACTTATATTCTATCTCCCTTTTTCATTGCTACTAATATTATATTTAGAAAGTATAATGTTTGTGTTTTTAATATTTTCTTACTATATTCATCCATATTTATATACCTCCATTCCTACTCTTTCTCTGTAAGCGACAAAGATTTGACGTATAGAAACCAGATAAAATCAATGATATAATAAATCCAGTA
>NZ_WSFU01000062.1 GCF_016820635.1 Anaeromonas gelatinilytica
TTGAATTTTGATTTCCTTTGACTCAAAATGAATCAAACGTTAGCTTAATCTATTTGACAACTTTAAGTTGTCTTTTAACTTTGTACTGTTCAATTTTCAAAGACCAATTTCTTTTCCGCCGTCTCCGACGACTCTTAATACTATATCAGCTCTTTTAACCTTTGTCAATACTTTTTTAATTTAAAATCATTGATTAATATCTGTTAACTTCATCGCTTTTTATAATATAGCAAAGAAAATATTCTATGTCAAGTTTTTTATCTATATATTATTAATTATACATTTTTTTTAATTCCTTTCTAAACTTTTCTATTATTTTCTTTTCTAATCTAGATACCGTCATCTGACTCATATCTATTTCTTTTGCTATATTTATTTGGGTTTTTCTTTCAAAATATCTATCTTTTATTATCTTTTTCTCTATATCATTTAATTTATTTATTATATTCAATAAAAAATCTCTATTTTCAATTTTTAATAAATCCTTATCTTCTTCACCTATCAACGCTGATAAGTTAACATCTTTATCATCACTATCAGAATCTAACGATGCATCTAAAGAATTAGGAGTATATACTTTGCTTGCCTCCATAGCTTCTAAAACTTCTTCTTCTGTTACATTTAAATATTCAGCAATATCTTGTACAGTAGGCGTTTTTTGAAGTTCTTGACTTAATAATAATTTTGTATTATTAATTTTTTTTGATAACTCTTGTATTCTCCTAGGAACCCTTATAGACCATCCTTTATCCCTAAAATACTTTTTTATTTCTCCTATTATTGTAGGTGTAGCAAAACTTGAAAATTCATATCCTTTATCAATATCATATCTATCTATAGCATATATCAATCCTAGACAAGCTACTTGATATATATCATCAAAATCTATACCTCTATTAGCATACTTTTTAGATAATATTTCTGCTATATATAAATGTCTATTTATTAATTCTTCTCTAATTTCTTGATTACTAGTTTCAGCATATATTTTAAATAATTCTTTAGTATCCATTTCTTTTTCCATAAAAAGTTTTGTGGCAGAATTTTTATTATCTCCCATATCTATTCTACTCCTAACATTTTTGTCATAAGTATAATTGTCCCTTTATTTTGTAAAGTTGTAAATTTCACATCATCCATTAATGTTTTTATTATAAATAATCCTAATCCACCTTCCTTAAGATCTTCAGCTTTAGGTTCTTTAATATTTAAAGAACACAATCCTTTACCCGTATCTTTAATTTTAATCTCTAATTTATCTTCATAAGCAAAAAAATCAATATCATAAGTATCATTAATTTTATTACAACCATGCCTTATTGCATTGGTACATGCCTCACCTATGGCAACTTTTATATCTTCTATATCATCAATATTAAAACCAATTCTACTAGCTATAGCTGAAGCTGTAAGTCTTATTATACTCACATATTCAGGCTTATTAGGCATACTTAATTTTATATGATCCATATTAACTTCTTCATTCTCATTTACTTTCTCTTTTATCTCCTCCATTTTTTAATTACACCTCCTTAACTATAAAAACTTTATTTAATCCTGTTATTTCGAATAGCTTACTAATATTGGGACGTAAATTTATTATAGTGATATTTTTATCAGTTTCTTTTAATCTTTTTAGTCCACTAATTAAAACTCCTAGACCTGTACTATCTATATATTCCAAGTCTTTGCCGTCTATTATTATATTGCTATCTCTAGTTTCTATAACATTTAATAATATTTCTTTAAATTTAGGAGCTGTATATATGTCTATCTCTCCATAAGGTTTTAAAATCCATACTTTTTTTTCTTCATCAAATAATTTGTTAATTTTTAAAGCCATTTTTCAAGTGCACCTCCATTATTTTTTCATTATAAATATTATTATACTATTTATTCTTTGTAAACCCAATAATATATAAATAAAGGGTAAAGTGAGAAATTCATCACTCTACCCTTTATACCCAAATATTTATTTAAAAATCATTTTTTAATTTTCTTTTATTTCTTCTTCAGGTATTACTTTAGCTATAGATACTACTCTATCATTTTTATCTACTTTCATTAGTCTAACTCCTTGAGTAGTTCTACCCATTTGAGATATACCTGATATTTTCAGTCTTATTATTATACCTAAATAACTTATCATCATTATTTCATCATCATCATTTACTACTCTAGCACCTATTAAATTTCCTGTGTGAGGTTTTATATTGTAAGTTTTTATTCCTTTACCTCCTCTAGTTTGACCTCTATATTCTTCTAGAGAAGTTCTTTTACCATATCCTTTTTCACTAATAACTAATAAGTAATTTCCTTCTTCTACTAAATTCATGGATATAACTTGATCATCTCTATTAAGATTTATTCCTTTTACTCCCATAGCAGTTCTACCCATATTTCTAACATTTTTTTCATTGAACCTTATAGACATACCTTGAACTGTTGTTAAAATTATGTCACTTTTCCCATTAGTCTTTTTAACTGCTATAAGTTCATCATTTTCTTTAAGACTTATTGCTATTAATCCACTTTTTCTTATAGATTCAAATTTAGTTATTTCAGTCTTTTTTACTAATCCATTTTGTGTAGTAAAAATTAAATAATTATCATCCTCAAATTCCTTTATAGGTATTACAGCTTTAATGCTTTCATCTGAATCTAATTGAAGAAAATTTACTATTGCTGTCCCTTTAGCTTGCCTTTTTGCTTCTGGAATTTCAAATGCTTTAATTGTAAATACTTTCCCTTTACTTGTGAAGAATAAAAGATTGTCATGGGTGGATGTTATTAAAATATCCTCTACAAAATCTTCATCTCTAGTAGTTAATCCTGTTACTCCTCTTCCACCTCTATGTTGAATTTTATAAGTATTTTCTGGCAATCTCTTTATATATCCATAATGAGTAAGAGTTATTACAACATTTTCTTCTTCTATCATATCTTCAATATTAATTTCATCTGATGATACTCTTATTTCAGTTCTTCTATCATCGCCATATTTTCCTTTGATTTCAATAAGTTCATCTTTGATTATTTTATATATTAATCCTTCATTAGATAAAATTTCTTTCAATCTATTTATTTCTTTAATTAGATTCTTATATTCTTCTTCTATTTTATCCCTTTCTAATCCAGTAAGTTTTTGAAGTCTCATATCTAAAATAGCTTGAGCTTGTTTTTCTGATAGACCAAATTTCTCTATTAATCCTTCTTTGGCTTCACTTGCGTTTTTACTTTCTCTTATTAATTTTATTACTTCATCTATATGATCTAATGCTATTTTTAATCCCTCTAATATATGTGCTCTAGCCTCAGCTTTATTAAGTTCATATTGGGTTCTTCTAGTTATAACATCCTTTTGATGTTCTAAATAATGTTTTAATATTTGCTTTAAACTTAATACTTTAGGTTCTCCATTTACTAATGCTATCATTATAATGCTAAAAGTATCTTGCATTTGAGTATGTTTATAAAGATTGTTTAATACTACATTTGGATTAGCATCTCTTTTTAGTTCTATTACAATCCTCATTCCTTCTCTATCAGATTCATCCCTTAAATCTGATATACCTTCTATCTTTTTATCCCTTACTAAATGGGCTATTTTTTCTATCAATTTAGCTTTATTTACTTGATATGGAATTTCAGTAACTATTATTCTATTTTTATTATTTTTCATTGACTCTATTTGAGTTTTGGCTCTTACTTTTACTTTCCCTCTACCTGTTCTATAAGCTTCTTTTATAGCTTCTTTTCCAGTTATAATTGCACCAGTTGGAAAATCTGGTCCTTTAATCCTTGTCATTATCTCTTGTAATTCTATATCTGGATTATCTATCATCATTATTGTGGCATCTATAACTTCATTTAAGTTATGGGGTGGGATTGATGTTGCCATACCTACAGCTATTCCATTAGTACCATTAACAAGTAAATTAGGATATCTACTTGGTAATACTACTGGTTCATTTAATGTCTCATCAAAGTTTAATCTATAATCTATAGTATCCTTACCTATATCTCTAAGCATTTCAACTGTTATTTTATTCATCTTCGCTTCAGTGTAACGCATAGCAGCTGCTCCATCACCATCTATTGAACCAAAGTTACCATGTCCATCAACTAATTGATATCTTGTAGAAAAATCCTGGGCTAATCTAACCATAGCATCATATACAGCACTATCTCCATGAGGGTGATACTTACCTAAAACGTCTCCCACGATACGGGCAGACTTTCTATGGGGTTTATCCGGTGTTAATCCTAATTGATCCAGTGCATATAATATTCTTCTATGCACTGGTTTAAGTCCATCCCTAACATCAGGAATTGCTCTTGAAACTATTACACTCATAGAATAATCTAAATAGGAATTACTCATTTCATCTTTAATATCTACAGATATTATATTTTTATTTTCAATGCTCATTTAAATCCTCCTCACTATATAAAACTTAAATATCTAAATTCTTCACATATCTTGCATTTTCTTCTATAAATTCTCTTCTAGGCTGAACCTTATCTCCCATCAAAGTAGTAAATATTTCATCTGCTGCTACAGCATCTTCTACATTTACTTGAAGTAATATTCTTTGTTCTGGATCCATTGTTGTATCCCATAATTGCTCAGGGTTCATCTCTCCTAGCCCTTTATATCTTTGAAGTGATGGTTTGATTTTTGAATCACTTACTTTTTCTTTATATATTTCATTTAATTCTTTATCTGAATAAGCATAATACTCTGCTTTTCCTTGTTTAACTTTATATAAAGGTGGTTGAGCTATATATACATATCCTTGTTCTAGTAAAGGTTTCATATATCTATAGAAGAAAGTTAATATAAGGGTTCTAATATGAGCACCATCAACATCGGCGTCGGTCATAATTACTATTTTATGATATCTTAATTTTTCTATATCAAAATCTTCTCCTATTCCACATCCAAAGGCTGTTATCATCGCTTGTATTTCTGCATAATTTAATATTTTATCAAGTCTTGCTTTTTCAACATTCATTATTTTACCTTTTAATGGAAGAATAGCTTGTATTTTTCTATCTCTACCTTGCTTTGCAGATCCTCCCGCAGAATCACCCTCGACTATGAATACCTCTGAAAGACTTGGATCTCTTTCAGAACAATCGGCTAATTTCCCAGGTAAAGAAGAACTTTCTAATACATTTTTTCTTCGAGTTAAATCTCTAGCTTTTCTAGCCGCTTCTCTAGCTCTAGATGCTCTTAAAGATTTTTCTATAATTATTTTTGCTTCTTTAGGATTTTCTTCTAAAAAACTAGTAATAGAATCACTTACGATACTGTCAACTATACCTCTCATTTCACTATTTCCTAATTTAGTTTTGGTTTGACCTTCAAATTGAGGTTCTGATAATTTTACTGATAAAACAGTTGTTATACCTTCTCTAATATCTTCTCCACTTAAATTAGAGTCTTTATCTTTTAAAATTCCATTTTTTCTAGCATAATCATTAATCACTCTAGTCAAAGCAGATTTCAATCCACTCAAGTGAGTTCCACCTTCATGAGTATTTATATTATTAGCAAATGTAAATATATTTTCATTATAATTATCCGTATATTGAATAGCTAATTCTACAGTAGAATTTTCTTTTTCACCTTCGTTATAAATTACTTTTCTGTGTATTGCATTTCTATTTTTATTTAAATGTTTAACAAAAGCTTTAATTCCACCCTCATAATAGAACATTTCACTTTTATCATGTCTTTTATCATTAATATTTATTGTTACACCTTTATTTAAAAAAGCTAATTCCATCAATCTATGTTCTAATGTCTCATATTTAAAATCAAGTTCTTCAAATATTAAATCATCAGGCATAAATGTAATAGATGTTCCAGTTCCTTTAGCATTATCTATAACTTCCAGTTCAGATTTAGCTATACCTCTTTCAAATCTTTGATAATGTACTTTCCCATCTCTTTTAACTTTAACTTCTAACCATTCCGATAATGCATTAACTACAGATACCCCAACACCATGTAATCCACCAGATACCTTATAAGCTCCATTATCAAATTTACCTCCAGCATGTAAAACAGTTAAAACTGTCTCTACTGTAGATTTTCCTGTTTTTGGATGAATTGCTACTGGTATACCACTACCATTATCATTTACTGTTACTGATCCATCTTCATTTAAAATTACTTCTATAGTATCACAAACCCCAGCTAAAGCTTCATCTATACTGTTATCTACTACTTCATATACTAAATGATGTAATCCCTTAGGTCCAGTACTACCTATATACATACCAGGTCTTTTTCTAACTGGTTCTAATCCTTCTAAAACTTGTATTTGTTCAGCTTCATAACTTCTGTTTTTTTGATTTTCTGACATATTTTTGCCCCCAATCTTTTATCTGATATTAATATTTTCATCTTTTATCAAATTACATCTTCTATAAAGAGTTTTTGTAGATATGTTTGTACAATATATTATACTTTTTCTTAATTTCTTATTATTTCTTTTATATTTTTCTAATTTTTCAGTAATAACATAAGATTTTATATTTTTATCTACTATTTTTATCAAAAAACCTTCTTCTTCAGATGTTTTAATAAAGTTAGCTGTATCCTCTAACTGTAATGACTTATTTGGTATAATACTAATTA
The DNA here is from genome assembly GCF_016820635.1 of Anaeromonas gelatinilytica. Taxonomy (GTDB): domain Bacteria; phylum Bacillota; class Clostridia; order Tissierellales; family SIT17; genus Anaeromonas; species Anaeromonas gelatinilytica. The sequence continues at coordinate 6,653 of NZ_WSFU01000062.1, forward strand.
TTTCTGATAAAGGTATTACATAATCTTTACCAAGATGAAGAAACATAACAATCAATCCTTTCAGCAATATTTATTTACTATATAAAATATTGCCATCTTTAATATAATAAGTCTTTTTATTAAATTTGTCTATTTCTTCAATGTCTATATCATCAGTAGATGTGATTATTGTTTGTACATCTTTAAATGCAGATATTAAATATTTTCTTCTATTTATATCTAATTCTGAAAATACATCATCTAATAATAATACAGGATAATCATTAGTTTCTTCTTTTATTAATTTTACCTCTGCTAATTTTAATGATAACGCTGCTGTTCTCTGTTGTCCTTGTGAACCAAATATTCTTGTATTTTTATCATTTATAAAAATATCAATATCATCTCTATGTGGTCCTATTTTTGTAGTACCTTTTTCGATATCATCATTCTCATTTTTAGATAATAAATTATTATATTTATTTATTATTGTCTCTTTATCCATATTTTTAAACTTAAAAGAAGGCGAATAATATATTTCTAAATTTTCTGATCCTGCAGTAATATTATTGTGTATATCTTTTGATATATGAGCTAATCTATTTATAAATGCTTTTCTTAAAATTATTATTTTACTTCCTAGGTTAACTAATTGTTGATTCCATACTGATAACATTTTTTTCTTTTTATTATCATATTGAATAATTTTTAGAAGATTATTTCGTTGAATCAAAACTCTATTATAATCATTAAGTATATTTTTATAAACTGGTTTTATTTGAGAAATTTCATCATCAAGAAAATTTCTTCTATGAAAAGGTCCTTCTTTTATTATTTTTAGATCTTCTGGTGAAAATACTACAACTTGTAATACTTCATTCAAATCTGATAATTTGTCTTGCTCAACTCCATTTATTTTAACCCTTTTAGGTTTATTTAAATCTAATTTTAATTCTATATGTTTTTCGATATCATCTTTTTTTAATTCAACTCCAATATATCCTACTTCCTTATTTATACTAATGAGTTCTTTATCTTTATTAGTTCTAAATGATTTTCCAGAAGATGCTATATATATAGATTCTAAAAGATTTGTTTTTCCTTGTCCATTTTCCCCTAAGAAAATATTAACTTTTTTATTTAAATATATTTTCATACTATTATAATTTCTAAAATTAATTAGTTTAATACTCTTTACGTACATAATAGCACTTCCTTTATTATATCACTTATTTTTTAAAAAACAAACATTCGTTCTTATTTAGTGATTTTACTATCTTATAAACTATTTTAACCTTTAAATTTTATTTTTTCCATAAGTAAATAACTCTAAAATATTTTAGAGTTATTTACTTATAATAATTTTAATTATTATAAAAGTAATTTTTATTCTATTATCAAAGATTCTTCACCTTCTATTTCTACAATATCTCCTCTAAATATTTTCTTTCCTCTTTGAGTACAAATTTCTTTGTTTACTTTTATATGACCATCTTTTATTAAAAATTTAGCATGGCCTCCTGTTTGTGCAATTTCTCCATATTTTAATAATTGATCTAATTTAATATATTCAGTATCAATTTTTATTTTTTTCATTTTATCCCTCCTATCATTAAAATAGACACCCTAAAAGGTGTCCATTTCTAATAGACTAATTAGCTTCTGCTAATCTTACTGGTAATATTAAATAAGTATAATTTTCATCCTCTTTAGGTTTCATAATACATGGATTTACATTACTTATAAAATTCATAATCACTTCATCGCTATCTATTACTTTAAGTCCCTCTAAAATATATTTTGAATTAAAAGCTATTACGATATCTTCTCCTTCTAACTCTATATTTACATCTTCATGAACATTTCCTATTTCAGAATTTGATGTTATAACCATTTTATCATCTTTTATATCAAATTTAACTAAATTATTTTTTCCTTCTCTAGCAAGTAATGATGCTCTTTCAATACTTTCTTTTATATCATTAGTTTTTACTATAACTTGAGATTTATATTCGTTTCTAATTATATCTTTATAATTCAAAAATTGCCCTTCTAAAAGTCTTGAGTTAATTATAGTATCTCCTAAATTAAAAAGAATATGACTAGACGTAAACATTATTTTTATATTATTATCTTCATCATCTAATATTCTATTTACTTCATTTAATGTTTTTCCTGGTATAACTACCTTTATATCACTATCATACGAAATTGATGAATTTTTAAGAGCTAATCTATATCCATCAAGAGCTACTAATGTTGCATTATTATTTTTAACTTCTAATAATGCTCCTGTTAATATTGGTCTTGTTTCATCTTGAGCTGTAGCAAAAACTGTTTGTCTTATCATATTTTTTAATAAATCTTTAGGTATTTTAAAAGACTTTTCATCATTTATTTCAGGTAATTCAGGATACTCATCTGCCGAATTACCTAATATATTAAATTCAGAATTATCACATACAATATGTATATTATAATCTAAATCAGTTTCTAAATTTATATCATTATTAGGTAATTTTTTTATTATGTCTCCAAATATTCTAGATGGAATAACAATTTTTCCTTCTTCAATTATTTCGCACTTTATTTTTGTTTCAATACCCAATTCTAAATCTGTTCCTGTTAACTTTAAATAATTATCATAAGCTTCTATTAATATTCCATCTAATATAGGTAATGTTGTTTTAGATGATATACCTTTTTGAACTATATTAATATGTTTTGATAAATTTTTTTGAGGAATTCTTATTTTCATTGTGGATAACCTCCTTTTAAATAATTAATTGTATAAATAAACTTCACTTAGTAGTACTAGTAATAGGGGCTGTGAATTTGTGGATAACTATTTAAATGTAATAAAAGATAATATTTTAAGCTTGTGTATAAAATGTTATTAAGGTGTATTTAGTTATCCACATATACACTACTTTATAAATTATAAAAAGATATCAACAATCTTTAAACATATTATATACAAATGATTGTTAATTATTTTTTAAGTCTTTTTGAATTTGTTCTATAGTAGATTTCATTTTACTGTCATTATTAAAGTCTTTAGAAATTTTTTCATAAGCATGAATTACGGTAGTATGATCTCTACCACCAAATTCATCGCCTATTTTAGGTAAAGATAAATCTGTAAGTTCTCTAGATAAATACATTGCTATTTGTCTAGGATAAGATATAGCTCTAGCCCTTTTTTTAGAATTAAAATCTTCTATTTTTACATTGAAATGTTTAGATACTACTTCTTTTATTCTATTTACATCAATTTTTTTATTTTTATTTTCTAATATTATATCTTTTAAGGCTTCATTTGCTAAATCTATAGTAATTTCTTTATTTGTTAAAGAAGAATATGCAATTATTCTTATTAAAGCTCCTTCTAATTCTCTTATATTAGAACGAATTTTATCAGCAATAAAAAGAAATACTTCATTATCGATATTTAGATTTTCTAGATTTGCTTTCTTTTTTAATATTGCAATTCTAGTTTCTAAATCTGGTGGTTGAATATCTGCTATAAGCCCCCATTCAAATCTGGATCTTAATCTATCTTCTAATGTAGGTATCTCTTTAGGGGGTCTATCACTAGAGATTATTATTTGTTTATTATCTTCATGAAGAGCATTAAAAGTATGGAAAAATTCTTCTTGAGTTCTTTCTTTACCAGCAATAAATTGAATATCATCTATTAGTAGTACATCTACGTGTCTGTACTTATTTCTAAATTCAACATTTTTATCATCTCTAATGGAATTTATCAATTCATTAGTGAATTTTTCTGAAGATACATATGCTACATTTGTATTTGGGTTTTGATCTAATATATAATGACCAATTGCATTCATAAGGTGAGTTTTTCCCAAACCTACACCTCCATAAATAAATAATGGATTATAAGCCTTTGCAGGAGCTTCTGCTACGGCAAGTGATGCAGCATGGGCAAATCTATTACTATTACCTATTACGAATTGATCAAATGTATATTTAGGTCGTAATTGAGATTTTACATGAGTTTCTTCAGATTTTTTTGTTTCAATTTTTTCTTTTTTAGGTTGTCCATTACTTTCATTTATTTCTTCTCCAGGTATTATAAAAGTAATATTATAATTACTATTTGAGACTTGATTAATAGCATTATTAATTAATGTTAAATACCTAGCTTCAAGAATTGACTTGGTAAATTCATTGGGAGCAGCCAGAATAATACTATTATTTTCAATAGATATGGGGTCAATGCTTTTTAACCAAGTGTTGAAACTTACTTCTGTAAGTTCAGTTTTTATTAATTTTAAAGATTTTTCCCAAATACCATTTAGGTCAGCTGACATTACATCTCCTCCTATTCTATAAAGATTATTGGCATTAAAAACATACTTTATTCTATATTTGTATAAAATCAAGATGTTTAATAAAAATAAACAAAATAATCCACAAATAAATAATTTTATAAAAGACTTAAAAATAAAAAAATAATTAACAGAAATAATGAATTTTTTTGTGGATAAATTGTTAATAATAGATTTAATTAAATTATTATTAAATATGTAAAAATTTTATAAACATGAATTTAATAAATAAACTGTTAATAATTTTATTAGAAATATACTAAAAGTATAGAGCTAATGAATAAAATATCAACAAAAAAAATAAGTTATACACAATTTAATCCACAAGTTGTGTATAAAAGTTAATTGTCTTAATTATTAATCCACATTTTTTTTAATAATATCAAACTAGAGTACAATTATCAACAAATATAAATTGATGTCCACAAAATAAATAAACTGTTAATAATTTTATTAACAATTATATGAAATATTAATTACAATCAAAACCTTGACATACCCTAATAATATAGCTATAATCATTAAGTAGTGTCTTAATTTATGATGATTGAGGATTACCATTACAATAATATATTTATATTAACAATGACTGAAGGGGGTGTATTTTAAATGAAGAGAACATACCAACCTAAAAAAAGACAAAGAAGTAAAGAACATGGATTTAGAAAAAGAATGAAGAATAAATCAGGAAGAAATGTATTGCAAAGACGTAGACGAAAAGGCAGAAAAAAATTATCAGCATAAGGCCGCATTTAAGTGGCCTTTTTGTTCAATTTTAAAGTAAATATCAAGGAGTTTTAGAATGAATAAGATACTAAAGCTTAGGAATAACAGAGACTTTAGTAAAGTATATGATAAAGGAAAATCTATAGCTAATAAGTATTTAGTAATGTTTTATATTGAAAATGAACTGGATTATAATAGAGTAGGTTTTTCTACTACTAAAAAATTAGGAAATGCTGTTATTAGAAATAGAGTTAAACGATTGATAAAAGAAAGTTATAGATTAAATAATGATAAATTAATTAATGGATATGATATAATATTTTTAGCTCGGGTTAGAGCAAACAATGCCTCATATAAGGAAATTGAAAAATCTATTATTAATTTATTGAAACGTTCTAAGCTGAATAAATAGTCTGAGAGAGGTTGTATATTGTGAAATATATGATTAAAAAATTTATCCTACTGTATCAAAAATATATTTCACCATTGAAAGGAAGGACATGTAGATTTTATCCAACTTGTTCAGAATATTCTATCCAAGCTATTGATAAGTATGGAATTGTTAAAGGTGGATTAAAGTCTATATGGAGAATTTTAAGATGTAATCCGTTTAACGCTGGAGGATATGATCCAGTAGACAAAAAATAATAAACTGATGATTGCTAATGAAGATTGTAGGGGGTTAAATTAATATGGGTATTTTTGCTCGTCCTTTGGGAGTACTAGTTGAATATATTTACAAATTTGTAGCAGGAGCTGAATTAGATTTTAAGGTTTTTTCTGCTTATGCTATTGCAATTATAATTGCAACAATAATAGTTAAATTTATTTTACTCCCATTGACATTGAAACAGACAAAATCGATGAAGAACATGCAAAAAATTCAACCAAAATTACAAGAATTACAAAAGAAGTATAAGAATGACAAAGAAACATTAAATATGAAAACAATGGAATTATATAAAGAATATAAGGTAAATCCTTTTGGAGGATGTTTGCCATTACTTATACAATTTCCAATAATAATAGGATTTTTTAATGTGTTAAGAAATCCAGTAAAATATGTCTTTGAAAATCAAGCAGCTTATGATGCGATTAATAAAAGTTTTTTATGGATAGAAAATTTAGAGAATCCAGATTTGTGGATATTACCTATTGTAGCTGCACTAACAACCTATTTTCAAAGTAAGATGATGTCTCCTTCTACTTCTTCTGGGGGAGATGATAAGGCCCAATCTACTCAAAATACTATGACTAAAATAATGCCTATAATGATTTTGTTTTTTGCTAGAAGTGTTCCCTCAGGATTAGCACTATACTGGGTAATAAGTAATACTTTCCAAATAGTACAGCAGTTCATTATAAATAGGAATGCAGGATCTCTTAAGGAGGAGTTAAAATAATATGAAATCTGTTGTTATTTCATCAAAAACTGTTCAAGATGCTATTAATGAGAGTTTAAAGCAATTAAATGTAGATAGAGATGATGTAACTATTGAAATATTAGATGAGCCAAATAAAGGATTTTTAGGATTTATAGGTGCTAAAGATGCAAAAGTAAAGGTTACAGTAAATAAAGATGTTGTTAAACAAGCAGAAAATTTTTTACATGCATTATTAAATAAAATGGAAATTAAAGCTGAACTTAAGATAAATAAGACATTAGATACTTTGAATATCGAGATAATAGGTGAAAATGAAGATGATATGGGAGCTATTATTGGTAAAAGAGGAAATACTTTAGATTCTATTCAATATCTTATAAGTTTAATTGTGAATAAAGATAGAGAAGATTATCTTAAAGTAATATTAGATACAGAAAATTATAGAAAAAAAAGAGAAGAAACTTTAATTAGATTAGCTAAGAAAATGGCTGGAAAATCTAAAAGAACAAGAAAAAAAGTTAAACTTGAACCAATGAATCCATATGAAAGAAGAATTATACATTCTGCATTACAATCAGATCCTTATGTAAAAACTTTTAGTGAAGGAAAGGAGCCTTATAGAAAAGTAGTTATAGATATAAATAAATAAATTAAGTAAACCCAGTTTGATTACTGGGTTTATGTTATGTTTAAAGGTATTATTGGTATAATAATAAAAGAAGTAAATTTAGACATAATTATTTTTAAATATATAAAATATAAAGAGGTGAATAATTTGGATATAGATACTATTGCTGCTATAGCTACTGCTCCAGGAGAAGCTGGTATTGGGATTGTTCGAATAAGTGGTAAAAATTCTATAAATATTATAGATAAAATTTTTATAGGAAAAGAAAATATTAGTTTTAAAAATAGGGAGCCAAGAAAATTATATTATGGACATATAATTAATCCAGAGAATGAAAAAGTGATAGATGAAGTATTAACAGTGTATATGAAAGCTCCTTATACTTATACTACAGAAGATATAATTGAAATAAATTGTCATGGAGGAATAATTCCAGTTAGAAAAATATTAGAAATTATTTTACAAAATGAAGCAAGAATAGCAGAGCCAGGAGAATTTACTAAAAGAGCGTTTATGAATGGGAGAATTGATTTGGCACAAGCAGAAGCTGTTATGGATTTAATAAGTGCTAAAACAGATTCTAGTTTTGATGTATCTTTAAATCAGTTAGAAGGTAGTCTTTCTAACGAAGTTAAATTATTAAGAGAATCAGTATTGAAAATGTTAGCTCAAATAGAAGCTACTATTGATTTTCCGGATGAAGATGATGTAGAAGATATGGCTTATGAAAAAATGAAAGAAGAAGGAAACAATATTCTTGAAAGAATAAATAAATTATTAAGTACAGTATATACAGGTAAAATTCTTAAAGAGGGACTTAAAACTATTATATTAGGAAAACCTAATGTAGGTAAGTCTTCTTTAATGAATGCAATATTAAGAGAAAATAGAGCTATAGTAACAGAAATACCTGGAACTACTAGAGATATCATAGAAGAATATGTTAATATAAATGGTATTCCTTTGAGAATAGTAGATACTGCAGGTATAAGAGAAACTGAAGATTTAGTAGAAAAAATAGGTGTAGATAGAGCAAAATCTCTTATAGATAAAGGAGATTTAGCTATAGTAGTATTTGATGCATCTGAAGATTTAGCTGATGAGGATATGATTATAATAGAAATGGTTAAAAATAAAAAATCAATTATATTATTAAATAAAACAGATTTAGAAATTAAAACAAATGAAAATATAATAAAAAGATATCTTCCTAATAAAGAAATAATAAATACTTCTATGATTAAAGGAAAAGGATTAGAAACTTTAGAAAATACTATAAAAGATATGTTTTTTAAAGGAGAAGTCAAGGTTACAGATGATATAATAGTCAATAATGTAAGACATAAGGATTTATTAATTAAAGCCAAGAATAATATTAAAGAAGCTTTAAATTCTATAGAAATGGGTATGCCTATTGATTGTATAGAAGTTGATGTAAAGGAATGTTGGAATAATTTAGGAGAAATTAATGGATATACAGTTGGTGAGGATATTATAGATAGAATATTTAGTGATTTTTGTATCGGAAAATGAGAAAGGAGATAAATATGGATAAATCTATACTTTATCATGGTGGAGAATATGATGTTATAGTTGTAGGAGCAGGTCATTCTGGTTGTGAGGCAGCTTTAGCTCCTGCGAGAATGGGACTTAAAACATTAATACTTACTATGAGTTTAGATTCAATTGCTCTTATGCCTTGTAATCCATCAATTGGTGGTACAGGTAAAGGACATTTAGTTAGAGAAATAGATGCTTTAGGTGGAGAAATGGGAATAAATATAGATAAAACATTTATTCAATCAAAGATGTTAAATACATCTAAAGGTCCAGCAGTTCATTCATTAAGGGCACAGGCAGATAAAAGACAATATCATGTTGAAATGAAAAGAACTTTAGAGGATCAAGAAAATTTAGATTTGAAACAAGGAGAAGTGGTTAATTTAATTGTAGAAGATGGAAAAGTTAATGGAGTAATTACTAGAACAGGAGCATGTTATAATGGAAAATCAGTAATATTAGCTACTGGAACTTATCTCAGAGGAAGAATATATATAGGACAAGTTAATTATTCTGGAGGACCAAATGGATTAGCTCCATCTATTAATCTTACAAAACCTCTAGAAAATTTGGATATTCACTTTAGAAGATTTAAAACAGGTACTCCAGCAAGAATTCATAAAGATACAATAGATTTTGAAAGTATGGTGTCTCAACCAGGAGATGAAAAAGTTGTTCCATTTTCTTTTATGAATAATGAAATAAAAAAAGATCAAGAATTATGTTATCTAGCCTATACAAATGCTGAAACTCATAAGATTATAATGAATAATCTTGATAAGTCTCCTAGGTATACAGGAAAAATGGAAAGTAAAGGTCCGAGATATTGTCCTTCTATCGAAGATAAAGTAGTTAGATTTGCAGATAAAGATAAGCATCAAATATTTATAGAACCAGAGGGATTGGATACTAAGGAAATGTATGTACAGGGGATGTCTACTACTTTACCTGCTGAAGTACAAATAAACATGTTAAGAACAGTTTCCGGATTGGAAAATGTTGAAATCATGAGAGAAGCTTATGCAATAGAATATGATTGTATAGATCCTACGAAACTTAAGAGGACTTTAGAATATAAAGATATAGATAATTTATTTTTTGCAGGACAAATTAACGGGTCATCAGGATATGAAGAGGCAGCAAGTCAGGGATTAATTGCTGGCATAAATGCAGGATTAAATGTAATAGGAAAAGGACCTTTTATATTAGATAGATCTGAAGCATATATTGGTGTTCTTATAGATGATTTAGTTACTAAGGGTACAGATGAACCTTATAGAATGATGACTGCAAGAGCTGAATATAGATTAACATTACGTCAAGATAACGCAGATTTAAGGTTAACTGAAAAAAGTTATGATGTTGGATTAGCTACAGATGAAAGATATAATAAAGTAGTAGAAAAAAGAAAAAAGATAAGCGAAGAATTGGAAAGATTAAAAAGACTACAGATTACTCCCACTAAAGAAACTAATGATTTTTTAGAGACTATTGGAAGTGTGCCTCTTAAAATGCCAATAACATTATATGATCTTATTAAGAGACCAGAAATCAAATATGATGATATTGATAAATTAGATTTTGAAAGACCTGAATTACCTAGAGAGGTTAGAATGCAGGTAGAAATTCAAATAAAATATTTAGGATATATAAAAAAACAAATGAAACAAATAGAACAATTTAAAAAATTAGAAAGTAAAAAAATTCCCAAAAATATAAATTATAAAGAGATAAAAGGATTAAGGTTAGAAGCAATACAAAAATTAGATGAAATAAGACCTGATTCTGTAGGTCAAGGGTCTAGAATATCTGGAGTTTCTCCTGCAGATATTAATGTACTTTTAGTTTATTTAGAACAACAAAGAAGATTAAAGAATAGGGGAATAAAGAATGAGTAATATAGATACTTTAATAAAGGGATTGTCTAAATTAGATATAAATTTAAAATCTCAAAGTATAGATGATTTTATAGCTTATAAGGAATTGTTAAAAGAATGGAATGAAAAGATTAATATTACTGCAATTAAAGAAGATAGTGAAATAGATATTAAACATTTCTTAGATAGTTTAACTATTTTAAAAACGGGATATGTAAAAGATGGACTTAAAATTATAGATATAGGAACTGGAGGTGGTTTTCCAGGTATTCCTATAAAAATAGCTAATAAAAGTACAGAAGTTGTATTGCTAGACAGTTTGAACAAAAGGATTAAGTTTTTACATGAAGTTATTAATGAAATAGGATTAAACAATATTAAAGCTATTCATGGAAGAGCAGAAGATTATGGTAAGAATGAGGAGTATAGGGAACAATTTGATTTAGCTGTTTCTAGAGCAGTAGCACCATTAAATGTATTATTAGAATATTGTATTCCTTTTGTTAAAGTTGGTGGTTATTTTATTGCTATGAAGGGAACGCAATTAAATAATGAGGTAGAAGAATCTGAGAAAAGTTTAAAGATAATGGGTGGTATAATCGAAAATAGATTTGATATCAAATTACCTTTTAGTGATATAGTCCATAAATTATTAGTTATAAAGAAAATATTTAAAACTCCGACAAAATATCCTAGAAAAGCTGGAAAACCGAAACAAAAACCGTTATAAAGATGAGAAATATGGGTATTTATGTAGAACGAAAGTCTAAAAAAATAATATAAATAAGCAGGATATTAAAATTTTTTAGAGAAATAAATTAATATAATAAGCAGATAGTAATTGGGAGAGGGATGATATTATGAATTATGTAAGTCAGGAAGTTATTAATATTCCTTTAAATCAAATTAGACCAAATCCATACCAACCTAGGAAAAGTTTTAGTAAGAGATCTATAGAAGAGTTAAGTAAATCAATAGAAGCCTATGGAGTACTTCAACCTATAAGTGTAAGAAAAATCAATGATAATACATATGAATTAGTTGCTGGAGAAAGACGCCTTAGAGCGGCAGAGGCTGTTGAACTTACTTCAATACCTTCGTTAATTGTAAATATGAAAGATCAGGATTCGGCAGTATTGGCATTGATAGAAAATCTTCAAAGGGAAGATTTAAACTTTATAGAAGAAGCTGAAGGATATAGCAATCTTATAAATGATCATGGTCTTACTCAACATGAATTAGCAGAAAAAGTTGGGAAAAATCAATCAACTATAGCAAATAAATTAAGGGTACTTCGTTTGTCAGATGAAGTTAAAAAGAATTTATTAGAAAATGGTTTATCTGAAAGACATGCTAGAGCACTATTGAAATTACCTGAGGAAGAGTTACAAATTAAAATATTAGATAAAATTATTAAGAATGATTTAACTGTTAAAAAAACAGAAAACTTAATTAAATCTATATTAGAGGATATGACTGATATAAAAGAAAAAGAAGAAGAAAAAGTAAAACAAAAAATAAAAAGCATGATAAATTTTAAGATATATTTAAATACTTTAAAAAATGCGTATAATGCTATTAAGGATAGTGGAATAGAGGCTAAATATCAAGAAAAGGATACTGGTGAATTTATAGAAGTTACAGTTAAAATACCGAAAAATAAAAAAGCAATATAAATAAAAATAAGGATAATATTATCCTTATTTTTTAATATTTAATAAACACTTACATATTTATTATCTTTAATATAAAATCTCCAAGGATAATTTTTTGCTTCTTCTGCATAATCTATTCCTATCCTTTTAGATTGAACTATTTGGAAAGACTTATTATTACCTTCACATATGTATATATTATTTTTTGTTAAATCTTCTCCATTTATTTTTCTAGTAATGCCTAGAGCTTGAGTTAGTTTTCCAGGGCCATTAGTAAGATTGAATATTTTAGTTTTTGGCAATTGATCTATTGTTTTATTAAATCTATTTAATGACATTATTTCTATTCCTTTAATGGGTTCAACGCCTCTAATGAGTACTCCTTGAGGATTGTTTTTCTCTGATGCTACTATATTAAGGCAATTATACATGCCATATATTAAATAAACATAGGCATAGCCTCCAATTTTAAACATAGATTCAGTTCTAGGAGTTCTTTTACCTTTATAAGTATGAGAAGCTTTATCATTAATTCCCATATAAGCTTCTACTTCAACTATTTTAGTTATAAATTTATTATTGTTATTGTTGAATATTAGATATTTTCCTAATAAATCTCTTCCTAAACTTAAAGCATCTTTTCTATAAAAATCTCTCTTTAATTTAATCATATAAAACTCCTTTATATAAATAAAAGTATATAATATATTATACCATGATATTTATATTATAATTTTATTATTATACTATATGATTATAAAGAAAATTTGATATAATAAAAAGTAAATTAAGGAAATAAGAGTGGAGATGATTAAATGGGAAAAGTATTAGCAATATTTAATCAAAAGGGTGGAGTAGGAAAAACTACAACTAATGTAAATTTAAGTGCATGTATTGCTAAATTAGATAAAAAAGTATTAGTTATAGATACTGATCCTCAAGGAAATTCAACCAGTGGGTTAGGGATAGATAAAAAATCATTAGATAATTCAATTTATGATATTTTAATAGAGAATGAAGATATAGAAAATACGATAATAGAAACTGGTATAGAGAATCTTCATTTAATTCCTTCGAACGTTGATTTAGCTGGTGCTGAAATTGAATTAACTAGTAGAGAAGATAGAGAAACCATATTAAAAAATGCTATTAACAAAATAAAGGATAAATATGATTATATATTTGTAGATTGTCCTCCATCATTAGGATTATTAACAATAAATTCTTTAGTGGCTGTAGATAGTGTTATAATTCCTATACAATGTGAGTATTATGCATTAGAAGGGGTAAGTCAGCTTATGTCTACTATAAAGCTAGTAAAGCAAGGACTAAATCCCAAATTAGAAGTAGAAGGAGTAGTATTAAGTATGTTTGATGGAAGAACTAATCTTTCAATTCAAGTAGTTGATGAAGTAAAAAAATTTTTTAGAGGTAAAGTATATACTACAATAATTCCTAGGAATGTTAGATTAGCAGAAGCACCTAGTTATGGAATACCAATTATTGATTATGATTCAAAATCAAAAGGAGCTATTGCATATATGGAACTTGCTGAAGAATTTTTAGATTATATTGAGGATGTGATATAGATGGCTAAAAAGAAAAGAGGATTGGGGAAAGGCTTGTCAGCATTAATTCCAGAAGAGTCTAAAGATGATGCTAGGAACAACATAAAAGAGAAAGCTGAAAAAGTAGTAAATATAAAGATATCAGAGATTAAACCTAATAAAAATCAGCCACGACAAACATTTAATAGTGAAAGAATCAAGGAATTATCGGAATCCATAAAAAGGATTGGAATAATACAGCCTATTATAGTTAAAAAACATGATTCTGGATATGAAATTATAGCTGGGGAAAGAAGATTTAGAGCAGCAAAAATTAATGATCTGGATACAGTTCCTTGTATTATAAGAGAAGAAGATGAGAGAAAATCTATAGAAATGGCTTTAATTGAGAATATTCAAAGAGAAGATTTAAATCCTATAGAAGAGGCAATAGCTTATAATGAAATGTTAGAAAAGTATAATTTAACTCAGGGACAGTTATCTGAAATAGTAGGTAAGAGTAGAACATATATAACAAATTTAATAAGATTATTAAATTTGTCTGATGAAATTAAAAATTTAATAGAAGAAAGAAAACTTTCTATTGGACACGGACGAGCATTACTTTCTATATCTAGCAAAGAAAAACAAGAAGAAATCGCCTTGTCAATAATAGATAATAAATTAAGTGTTAGAGAAACAGAGGGTTTAATAAAAAAATTACAATCATCCAAAAAAAATAAAAGTATAAAAGAAAAGAAAAAAGATCCAATATTAAAAGGAATAGAAGAAAATTTAAGAAAAATATTAGGTACTAAAGTAATTATAAATAAAGGTAGAAAAAAAAGTAAAATTGAAATAGAATATTATAATGATGATGATTTAGATAGGATATTAGAGTTGCTAAATAAAGAGTAATAATAATATAAAAAATCTAAGTGTTTCACGTGAAACATTCTAATAAACACAACTATATTAATTATAGTATTTTGATATAATTGTATTAATGATAGCTTAAGGAGAGATGATTATGGAAATTATAATGTATCTAGTGGGTGCATTTTCCGATAAAAAGTTTGGTGGAAATCCTGCAGGAGTAGTTCCAGATGCTAGAGGCATATCACCAGAAAACATGCAAAAAATTGCTACTGAAATTAATTTATCTGAAACAGCTTTTGTACAAAAAATAGATGAAGATAATTATAATATAAGGTTTTTTACTCCTACTCAAGAAGTAGATCTTTGTGGACATGCTACTATTGCTACATTCTATACATTAGCAGCAAAAGGATATTTATCAGAATTCGAAGAAAAAAGCAAAAAATATTATCAACATACCAAAGCTGGAAAATTATATGTGGAAGTTTATTGTGAAAATGGTGAAGTGCAAAGTGTAGTTATGGAACAAGCTAAGCCTAAATTAATTGGTACATTGGATGAAGTTGATGAATTATTAGATTCTATGAATATTAATATAGATGATTTAGGATTACCATATAAAAACATTAAACCTCAAATTATATCAACAGGACTTCCAGATATAATGGTACCTATAAAAAATAAAAAAATCTTAGAGAATCTTACTATAGATTATAAAAAGGTATCAGATTTATCTAAAAAATTAAATGTTACAGGAATACATGCTTTTACAATTGAAGATGATCAAGTTTATACAAGAAATTTTGCACCATTAGTAGGAATAAATGAAGAAGCTGCTACTGGAACTGCAAATGGAGCTTTATTTTACTATTTAAGAGAAAATGATATTATGAATGAAAAACAAATTATAATTAAACAAGGAGAAGTGTTGAACAGACCTTCTGAAATATTAGTTAAAATAAGTGATATAAAGCCTGATTCAATAGAAGTAGGAGGAAAAGCATCGATTATTCTTGAAGGAGTAATTCATTGTTAGATCTAAGAAAATTCTTAGATCTTTTTTATTGTCAAGTAAAGTTTATTTAATAAAGGTTTTAAATTATTGATAAATACAAGTGTT
>NZ_WSFU01000028.1 GCF_016820635.1 Anaeromonas gelatinilytica
TCATACGGTGCACGTAGAGACTATAGTATTACTAACTAGATAAGAACTGTACTTTAGAGATTTATAACATTTTAAATAGGGCATTTGCCACCCTGTTGCCACCGAGTATAATTATACTCGGTGGCAAATTTACTTATTATTAGATATAATTTTTTCAAATATATCAACACTTTCTTTTTTCATTTTGTTAGTAACATGAGAATAAGTATCCATTGTTGTTGATAATTTAGAATGACCTAATCTCTCCTGAATATCTTTTATATTTGCTCCTGCTTCAAGTAACATAGTAGCATGAGTGTGTCTTAATGAATGAAAATTAAAGTCTATCATTAATTCATAATTAACCACTCTAGACAAATATTTTAAAGTATTTGTAGTTACGTGATCTCCATTTTCTTTAGTACATACAAAATTAGATTTTTTATAATACTTACCATATCTTAATTTATTTTCTATTTGCCATTTCTTATGCTTTTTTAAAATATCTACTAATGTTTGACCTATTACAATAGTTCTATATGAAGATTGAGTTTTAGGAGGTCCTAATTCCCATATACCTTTTCCTTTAGGAATAAGAGTTTTAGTAACTGATATTGTATTGGATTCTAAATCTACATGATCCCATGTTAATCCACAAACTTCTCCAGCTCTCATGCCTGTATGAAAACTGATTTGTAAAGGTATATAGAATGTGCTTTTCCTTGGAAATCTTTTTATAATTTTATTAAAATCTTCTTTAGATATAATTTTAAGATTATCTTCATCTTTTTTATTTTCTTGAATTTTAGGTATTTTTACATATTGCATAGGATTTTCTTTAATTAATTGATATGGATATACTGCCATTTTTAAAGCTTTAGAAAGAACACCTAAAAAATTAGATAAAGAACTTTTAGAATATCCATTGATATGTTTATTGTTTATAAATTCTTGCAATTTAGCTGCATTAAGAGATTTTATTTTATATATCCCTAGTTTAGGTTTTATATGATTTTTTATAATACCTTTATAATAAACTTGTGTATTATGTTTGCAATTAATTAGTACATATTCTTTATACCAGTAATCAAAATAATCAGCTGTACTCATTTCTGTTTCATCTACTACAGTACCAGCCTTCTCAAATTCATTGAGAGCATTTCTTAAAGCTTCTAGGGCTTCTTTTTTAGTATTACCACCTACACGTTCAATCTTTTTTCTTTTGCCATCTACAACTCCTGCATCAAAGTAGAAATACCATCGCTTTCCCCTACGCCTAACTCCACCTTGCATTTAAAAACCTCCTTAATAGAATATATGTTCGGTTTAACGATAAAAAATATAATACTCATATTGAGTACACTTCTAAACTTTTTTCGTTTACATATAATGCCTTTGATATTTGTTCAATTGTAAAGCCTTCATAATATATACTATCTATTTTAATATTAAGTAGCTTAAGAGCAAAATAATCAGCCTGTTTTTCTAGTTTACCTTTATTTATAAGTTTATTATTGTATGCAGCTTGATATATTTTAGTATGTAAGAGAGCATGTCCAAGTTCGTGTGCTAAAATAAACTTTTCATATTTATACTCTAGATCATCTCTAATGAAAACAACCTCTTTTCCAAAATAATTTCTTTGATACATTGCTTCACCTTTTCTTAATAGTATATTATCTTTACTGAACTTTATTATTTCAATATCTAACTGCTGGTATAGTTCATGTATATTTCTAGTTTTATATATTTCAACTAAACCAGCAATTATATCATCCACCCATGGTAAATTCATTAAATCACCTACTTTATTTTCTTAAGCTCAATAATATCTGTCCAATTCTTAGCAGTTACTTCTTCTACTGTACTAATATTTTTATTTATTTTTTCTAGTTTAGAATTAATGATAATATGTCTATTAGCATTACTTGCTTCTACATCATCAAGCTTATTACTTACACTATCTACTTTATCTTCTAAAGTATCGAATCTCTTGTTAGTATCCTTTCTAAAGCTATTTAATTCATTTTTAGTTTCTTGTAATTCTGTATAAACTTTTTCTAATAAATCATAAATCTTTTCTTCATTATTCATGGTAATTCCTCCTAGTTTAAATTTTTAATCCTGATTCATTTCTAAACAGGTCGAATTCGACCTGTTTAGAAATTGGGATTATAAAGTTGTTCCTAAACACCTAAAAATTTATTTAATAATTAATCATCTAAAGCAGTTTCATTAATGTCACTATTTTCAGTATTGGTAGATGTAGTATCATAATTTTCTTGCGTTGACAAAGACTGTTTATATTCTTCCGCAAGCATTGTTCGATTAAATTCTGCCGTTTGGTCTAATTCATTTACTAAATCTTCAAGTTCATCAATACTACAATTAAAAAATTCTTTTCGCATATTAACTTTGTTCAATCTTTTGTTATTTAACCGATTATGTAATTCATTTTCTAGGGCTACCGCATCCTCTGAAAAAATAAAACTATGAACATCAAATTTAAAAGGTACAGAAGCACTTCCTAATTCATTTATTCTTTCTTGCGGGTCTATTCTTCTTGTCATGCCAATTTTAAATACCTGATCACCAAAAGAACCTAAATTACTAATAATATAAACATTTCCTGCTTTACCATTTTGAAGGTTTGATATTTCTTCTTTTTTAATAGTAACATCTGTAAGTTGTCCTTGTAATTCAAGGATTTTTGATTTTAATTTTTCTAATTCATCTGTATTATCTGTTGTATTCAATAGTTCTTGAGCTTTTTCTATTTCGTTTTTGAACTTTAACTCTTCACGTTCAACTTTTTCTCTTTGTTTCTTTAATATTTTTCTTTCTTCTGCTTCTTCTCTCATTTGTTGACGTAGGGCAAGTTGTTCTTGTTTGATTTTTTCTTTTTTAACATAGTAATTGTACTCAATTTTAGCAGCATTGATAAATAGATATTCTATCTCGCCTATAAACTTCGTAAGTGTACTAGCTATACTTTGATTCCCTTCTGATGCAATTTTTAAATACTTTTGAGTAACTTGCTTGATGTTCTCAACGGCTGTGTCAAGCTTATCGTATTTTAAACTATAAAGTATATTTTGTAGTTCAGCCCTTAAGGCAATAACCATTAATTGATAAATTGCTTGATTGGTTTTAGTGGTATATCTACTTTGATATTGAGTTAAGATTTTTTCTATGGCTTTATCATTTTCTTTAAAAGCTTTACGTAAATCTTTAACGTCCATATGATGCAATTTTAAAATAACAGATGGAATAGTTATCTTGATTTCTTCTATAATTGAATCTGGCAAAATAATATTTTCATAGGCTGGTTCATATTCAAAAAATGTTTCAATTGAATATTCTATACTTTTATATATTTCCTTAATACGCTTTATTTTATTTATTTGAGTTTTTAGTTGTTTATCTTTTTTATCTTTATTATTTTCAAGTCTTTCAATACTTTCATTAAGTTCATTAATAACAATCCTGCTATCTTCAATTGATTTTTCATGATTTGATTTTTCTTGTTTAATAGCTTCAATTTCATGAACTAAATTTTGCTTTTCTACTTCAAAATCATTTTTTTCTTTTTCTATTTTTTCGGTTAAATCGGTATACCGTGTTACACCAATATCATCTAATAATTTAGATTTTTCCGTGTACCATTTTTCTAATGATTTTGACTCTTTACTTTGTAAAACTAAAAGAATGATTCCAATTATTGGTGGCGCTACAAGAACCCATAACGCAAAACATAGTGCTATAATCCATGTTGATAAATACCATTTCTTTTTAGGGACTTGATTTTGATTGTCCATTTGTTTACCCCCTTTTAAAATTATGTTTACTTTTTATACTTATAACTAAGTATCCTAAGCTGATTCAACAGCTCATTAGCAAATTCTAGAACTTCCTCATCACTCATTGTATTAACATCAAATCCACCAAATCCCATTATAACGTTTTGCTCAAGAAGAAATTTTACCGCATCTTCTGGAGAAGTGAATTCTTCTGGAAAGGGGTCTTTTTTGTCTTTAGGTGAATTCTTTTCATCTGTCCTGCCAAGGAGATAGTCAGTTGTAGTATTAAGCACTTCAGCCAATTTATTAACTATTTCAATTCGTGGCTTTCTAGAACCATTTATATATCGCGATATAGTTACTTCAGTAACCCCCGATTGCTTAGCTAGCTCTTTTTGATTCATATTTCTTTCTTCTAATAAAGTTTGTAATCTTTTTTTAAACTTATCCATATGACCACCTCTTAACCAATATTATAATACATATGATAAAAAAAATAAAAAAAATAACCGAATTTATAATTTTATCCTTGACATTAACCAAATGGTATATTAATATATAATTAACCAATTGGATAATAAGGAGTGAAATAAATGAATAGTAATAAGTTAAAGGGAATAAGAATTGCAAAAGGTTATACTCAGAAACAAATGGCCATAAAGTTAGGGATGGCTATAAGAACTTATAATAGAAAAGAGTTAGGAATTGTAGAATTTAATAGAGCAGAAATACAAAAAATAGCACAAATTCTAAATCTATCATTAGATGAGATGAATGAAATTTTTTTTGATAATAAACTTACCTATCGGTTAATAAATTGATTCAAAATAGAAAATAAAACAACTCAATCAGCGTAGGAGGTGAGAGGTGTGGATATTGGTAAGTGAGGAAGTAGAAGGAGGTGTAAATATGGGTGATGATTTGCTTTTTACAGTGCCACAAATAGCAGCGATATTGAAAGTAAATAATAACAAAGTTTACGATCTATTTAAAGCAGGAATGTTAACACCTTTGAAATTAGGAAGATATAAAGTTTCTAGGAGTGAATTGATTGCATTCGTAGAGTCTTATAAAGGAAAAGATTTATCTGATTTAAGTAATGTAAAGAGTATAAGTTGGTAACAAAAAACAAATAGAAAGGAGGTGCCACGTTGACACCTAAAAGGAAAGGATTAGTTAGTTATGTAGGAAAGGTAAGAGATATGCCAGTTTTCAAGAAGAGTAATAATTAATTCTTAATTATATTTTATAACGGAAGGAAGTGAATTTGAATGGGGAAAGGATACGGAAACTTGTATAAAAAGGCTAGAAAAAATACGAATTTAACTCAAGAAAAAGCATCAGAATTTTTAGGAGTATCTAGAGATTCATTATCAGCATATGAAAGAGGTATAACTCCAGTACCTGATGATGTTGTATGTAAAATGATTCAATTTTATGAGACTGAATGGTTAGCTTATGAACATTTAAGGCAGTCTACAACGGTTGGAAGGAAGTATCTACCTGAAATACATCATTCAGATATAGCAGAGTCAGTATTAAAGTTACAAAAGGAAATAGATGATTTGAATGCTATTAAGAGAGATATGTTTTCAATAGCTTGTGATGGACTAATAGATAATCATGAATTAGAGAAATGGAATGAAGTTACTAAGGAGACTAATGAGGTTGCAGGAGCAGCATTAAGTTTAATCTTTACACAAAATAAAAAGACCTCTCTAGATGGCCGTCTAGAAGAAGTCAACTTGTAAAATATCTTACGTTAATTATACCAAATCAAGGAGGAATGCACAATGTTGAAGTTTGATATTGAAATAAAAGAAGATAAAAGAAGTAAAGAATTTATTCTACAAGATATGTACATTGCATTACAAAAATTAGATTCTATAAATAGACGAATAGAAGAATTAAAAGATCTAGAGGCAGAAAAAGAAAAGATTGAAAGTAATTTTATCAAATTATCAAAAGAATTATGGGAGGTAATATAAATGGAATATATGAATATAGTTGAAGAAAATTTGAATACAGAAG
>NZ_WSFU01000056.1 GCF_016820635.1 Anaeromonas gelatinilytica
ATCATACATCGTTATAGAATCTATTATTAATTGGACTTGCTGCCTCAATTTTTCTTTATCTATTGAATCAATATTTTGTTCTAAAAATTCTACTTCATCTCTAATCACATCATTTGCCGAGCCTATAGATATTCCACTACTTCCTTGAATGTGCATGGTATTAATTCCATCTTCTGCAAATGCTACCTTATCTCGTTTTGTATTTATATCTAGCTCTTTTGCCCTTTTAGTTATCAATTTAGTGAAATTATAATGATTCTTATGGGTAGAATTTAGTAATGATGTATCTAAATATAAAGTATCTGAATCTTTGTATCCTAAATGATTTAAACATATAATAAAGTGATTTTCAGATAAATCCTTATATATATCAGTCTTTCTAAAGGCATCCATACCTTTTTTATCATTTGAAGTGGATCCATCAAAAAACATAAAATAAATATCTCTTTCTGGTACATAATTATTTTCTTTCAAAGTATCTATGATCTCTAAATTTGCAGCAATTGATGATCCATTATATAATATCCCATTATCATTAGGTCCATTAATCTGTCCCCTATAATCATAATCACAAGTTAATATCATAGGTGGTTTTGTTGAGTCCCTACCTCTGATAACTCCCCCTATATTTTTTATAACAGTTTTATCTACATATTCTAAATTGTTATAATAAACAAATTCCTTTCCCTCATGGGTTTTAAGAATTTCAGCTACTTCTGGAGTTACATATATACTCATTATTCCAGTTTGATTCATTGGATTTTCTAACTTATCAAGGGAATCTCCTATCTCTATAGGAAACTCAGCTTTAATATAATCATTTGATTCAGCAAAAAAAAGACCATCTATAGAAGGAGTTTGAGTTAATTTCATAGTCATATCATCACTATAATTGTCCCTTTGTTCTACAACTATAAAATATCTTTCACTTCTGTCGTAATTTTCCTTTATATAATTATCAAAAGATAATATTTTTCTACTTAATTTTCCACTATAAGTATCTTCTGATGTCCTATTTAAAGCTACATTAAATATATTGTAATCCTCTTGAAATTGAAAATGTATATTTTCATCATCACCTTTAATGTATAGTTCACTTTCTCTCACATTTTTAATATCTACTTTTATGGAGCTTTCATTTACATAACTATTTCCGAATAAAGGCTCAATACCACTATCTTCTAATTGAGCTAATATATATTTTGAAGTATTTTCTTTTCCTTCTGAGGCTAATTCTCTTCCTCCATATTTATTTTTAGATAATTCCTCTATATGGGAATATAATTCTTCTCCATTTACATTAATTTTACTTTTAGGGAATGGAATAATGAAGTAAATTATTATCCCTAATACTAAAGCTGTCTTTATTAGTATACTCTTTTTATACCTTTTAATATTTTTTACTTGATAAATATATGTTATTGGAGATAAATGATAAGGAATATGTTTTATGAAAGTTATAAGCTTTGAATTTCTCTTATTTAATTCTATTTTTAGTCCTTCTCCTAGAAAATTAAATCCTAATATACTAATAAATAACGATAATGCTGGATATATAACCATCCATGGTTTCCATGTTGTTATAGCATATCTAGAGGAAGATAGCATAGAGCCCCATTCTGGATAATAACTAGGTTCTACGTCTATTCCCAATTGTCCCAGTGTGCCTAAATTTAATTTATTCCTTCCAATATATACTTCTAAAACTCCTAATTCTCCTAGGATCAATAACACTCTACTTATCTCTATAAAATAATAAATAACAATAGTTGCAAATAAATGGGGAAGCACATTTTCTATGGCTATTTGAAGCTTATTCTTACCTATTGCTATTTCTCCTTTAATAAAGTCTTGGGATAATATATTTTCTATTCTATCCCTTAATATTGTAGAAATTCTTGCCCATCCTACAAAAGTTAATACAATTACATAAGCTATAAAAGCCGACTCTATTTCCATTTCCTTAATATCATCAAAACTTAAAAAAATGAAACTCACTATTAATGCTGGAATAGCACTAAAGATTGTATTAAATATATCTATTATCTTTGAGCTTATTTTTCCTCCAAATCCAGCAAAAAATGAAAAAGGCAATGCTACTAAAAGTCTAAATAAAGCAATCATCACTCCCAATTGAATAGTTAATTTAGCACCATATATAATTCTACTAAATACATCCCTGCCTAATACATCAGTTCCCCAAATATTTAAATCATTAGGTTCATGGGATGGATTATCCACTTCCAGTGTCCCATTTTGAAAACTTGGTAATCCAAAATAAGTAGAAAATGGATCTAGATTTATCAATTGTTCACCATATATTGAAACAAATATTACTATTAAAACAATTATTAGTCCTATAATTAATGGTAAATTAAGTCTTTTTAGTCTAGTAATCAATCCCCTTCCTCCTTAGTCAGTAATATACTGATTCATATGATACACAATGTATTTTCCATCTATGCTATATATTTTCTATATATAACCTTACATTCCTTTTTATATTTTTAATGTAATATTACACAGACTGTTGAAAAAGTTAATAAAAATATTTTTCAACGTTTCATATAATTATCATATTTTAGATAAATTCAATGAAGTATTGAAATATGCAAATAATGGCATTAACTATTTTAGAAAACGAACTATGATATATAATTTAAATCATTTATACTATAGAAAAGGTATCTCTGAAATTTTAAATTAGCTAATCTATATAGAAAAATTACAAAGGATAATTATGATATTCACATCAACTAACTACCACTTTTATCATTCTATAATATCTTAAAAATATCCTTTTCTTACCTTTCAATATATAGCCTATTCCCCATTAAAATATGATATAATATTGATTAATTGCGAAATTTTATGTAAAGGATGATAATAACTTGATTACAGTAACTAATGTAAGTTTAAGATATGGAGATCAACAACTTTTTAAAGATGTAAATTTAAAGTTCAACCCAGGAAACTGTTATGGTGTTATAGGAGCTAATGGTGCTGGTAAATCTACATTTTTGAAGATTTTATCAGGAGAAATAGAACCTAATACTGGAGATATAAGTATCCCTAAAGAAGCTAGAATGTCAGTTTTAAAACAGGACCATTATCTATATGATGAGTATCCTGTTATTGAAACAGTTATAATGGGTAATTCTAGACTTTATGAAATAATGAAAGAAAAAGATGCTATATATATGAAAGAAGATTTCTCCGATGAAGATGGTATCAAAGCTGCCGAATTGGAAGGAGAATTTGCTGAATTAAATGGATGGGAAGCAGAATCTGAAGCCTCATCATTACTTCAAGGACTAGGTATAAGTACAGAGATTCACAATAAGCTTATGGGTGAGCTTACTGGTTCTGAAAAGGTAAAGGTCATCTTAGCCCAAGCCTTATTTGGAAAGCCAGAGATATTAATCCTCGATGAACCTACTAACCACTTAGATATCAAATCTATCAATTGGTTAGAGGAGTTTTTAATAGATTTTGAAGGTACTGTTCTTGTTGTATCCCATGATAGACATTTTTTGAATAAAGTATGTACTCATATATGTGATATAGACTTTAGTAAAATCAAATTATATATAGGGAACTATGATTTTTGGTATGAATCTAGCAGGTTGGCTAGACAAATGCTAAAGGATCAAAATAAGAAAAAGGAAGAAAAAGTTAAAGAATTAAAGGCATTTATTGCTAGGTTTAGCGCCAATGCCTCTAAATCTAAACAAGCTACTTCCCGTAAAAAATTACTGGATAAAATTACTTTAGATGATATAGAACCATCTAGTAGAAGATATCCCTTTGTAGGTTTTAACCCTGAAAGAGAAGTTGGAAATGATATATTAATGGTAGATAATTTAAATAAAACTATTGATGGAAAGACTGTTCTAAAGGATGTAAGCTTTACAATAAATAAGGGAGATAAAATTGCCTTTGTAGGAGATGAAATATCTATCACTACATTATTTAAAATCCTCATGGAAGAAATAGAAGCAGATAGTGGCGAATTCAAATGGGGTGTAACTATAACTAAGGCTTACTTCCCTAAAGACAACTCTGAATTCTTCAATGATGTAGACCTAAATCTAGTAGATTGGATGCGTCAATTCTCTGAAGATCAATCTGAAAGTTATCTTAGAGGATTCTTGGGTAGAATGTTATTCTCTGGAGAAGAAGCTCTAAAAAAGGCTAAAGTATTATCTGGAGGAGAAAAGGTGAGATGTATGTTATCTAGAATGATGCTAAGTAGTGCCAATGTATTATTACTAGATCAACCTACAAACCATTTAGACCTTGAGTCAATCACAGCAGTAAATAACGGGCTTCGGGACTATAAGAGTAATGTATTATTTACCTCTCATGACCATCAATTCATACAAACTGTAGCTAATCGTATAATAAAAATCACTCCAGAAGGAATGATTGATAGAATGATGAGCTATGATGAATTTTTAGAGAATATCTAATAGTTTAAAGGGGCTATCGGGAAATAGATAGCTGATAAAAAACAGTGCAATGGATATTCATTGTACTGTTTTTTTATGCAAAAAAGAAAAAAGTTTTTTGCATTATAAAATGTAAGTGATGACTTTGTTTTTTTGAGATAAAATCTCTATTTTACTCTAATTTATTGCTGTTAGTCAAGAGTAGGTTTGCTTCTGTTCGTAGCTCAGAGCCAGATATACATGGTTCTAATGTACCTACCGATTATCTTATGTTAATACGATAATCATTCAATTTTAACAACGCTAATATCAATAATGATATTACTAAAATAGTTAATGCAGTAAAAATTGCAGCAAGTTGAATATCCATTTTCTTGCCAAAAATAAGTATGATAAAAAATGACATTATTGCTAATGTTATATTTGCAGATGTTAGGATTAAACTCATTACTATAGATTGCATGCTCTTGTTAGTTTTTCTTATTATTAAACTTCCAAAACAAAATATATACATAGAAAAAATTATTACTGATTCTGAATATGCAATGGAGCTCAACAACTCAACAATTGAAGATCTTGCTATATTGCTTACTATTATTAGTGAAGCGATGTTATATAAACTAAACTTAAAAAATGGTAACAAACTAATCCAAAAATATTTAGCATAAGTCGCAAGTGGATATAGACTAAAACTATTATATTGTATTTGCTTTAGCCATATTCTCGATGTACTCATTGTAGTAATAACAAAAGAGCTAATAGCAGAACTAATTAAAATGACATATTTTGTTGGTAGAGGTTCACCACTGTTGTTTACCGTTTGCGATAATCCGACTCCAAAAATCACCGTGAGCAATACACCAAAGATCAATGAGAAATCCAGTAGAATAAATTTCTTTTGAACTTTTTCCGCACGAATCTGCCTGAATAGTAAAATAGCACCCCCGCTTAAGCTGCGAGCTAATATAGAATGTAAAAAGTCATTTTTAACATCGCTAACTTTTCTCTCAATTGACGAAGAATTATACTCTAATGTATCTTCATATTGTAAAATTTTATAGGCTGCTAACCAGTATACTACATACCCATACACAAAGGAAAGTAACATTGTCCAAGGTATCATAAATGTCTTTAGAATATTAATATAGTTGTATAATGATGCGAACGGTTCTATTCTACCTATTTTCAAAAGTGACCAAAACATTAATAAAATAAATATTATCACTGATAAGGACATTATAATCCTTCTATTCACCTGTTTAATATGAAGCTGCCAAAGCAAGACTGATAATAACATAGCTGTGGAAACAATTATGATAATATATTGAAGTAGAGTCATAATATTTAGTAAAGGATTAGCTGAAAATCTTATAACAATTATAAATATATATGTGATTATAACAAAAAATGGTATACTGACTTTAAAAAACTTATTTAAATATCCATATTGGATTACCTCATTACGTGTTATCGGCAATATCTTTATATAAAATTTATCTTGTTTACTATACAAGAAAGGAGAATGCCAGCAAAACTGAATCCAATATACAAAAAATATAACAGGACCAATAAGATATACACCATGTATATCAATAATATCAATATTTGAACTTCCTATTTTATTATAAAAAAGTATATAACTTAGCACCAACAGAACAATAAATACCATAGAACTTATTCTAGCCATTTTTCTACGTAATAAACGAAATAATAGAAATCTTAAATCATTCATTTTTATCAATTCCTTTGCTACCGTCGGTAAGCTCTAAGAAATATTCAGATAATTGTCTGCTATTTAACTCTTCATAACGTATATCACTTAAAATTTGTCCTTCACCTAATATAATAGCTCTGTCCCATATTAAATTCATTGAATCTAATATATGTGTGGACACTATTAATGTCTTATGGTGATTTTTATACATCAACATGTATTTCTTTAGTTGATCTATTGACTGAGGATCCAGCCCTACAAAGGGCTCATCAATTAGCAGAGTATCAGGATTATGTATTAGTGTCATAATTATATTTGTTTTTTGAAGCATCCCCTTTGACAATTCAGTACCCAGCTTATCTTTGTGAGCTAATAGATTAAAATCTTTACACAATTTTTCAGCTTTGGATTTCCAATCGTCTATTTTATAAATACGAGCATTGAATTCAATATGATCCCAAACTGTAAGATCCTCATATATTTCAGGCGTCTCTGGAATATAACCTAATTTTCTTTTGGAAATAATAGATTTGTTATTATGGCTATCTATCTGAATCTCACCTGAATAATTAATTAATCCAGATATACATTTCATTAGCGTGGATTTCCCAGCACCATTTCTTCCACATAATAGCGTAATTTCACCTGATGATATCTTAGTGTTGATATCTTTCATAAAAACCTTGTTGTTGTATCTTTTATTCAAATTGACAATTTTTATCATAACTTAACCTCTCATATATCATAATTTAAACAGTATCATAAAACCTAAAGATAGAACTAAAAGTATAACAGAGGAGCTCACTGAGTATTTTTTTTCAATACAAATATTTTTCCTAATACTATTTAAAAGTAACAAATACGCAGGGAACTTAATGAGCATAATAATCAGAATACCTATCATTCTATTCGATAATGGCAATATTGTTATAACAAAATTAGCAATTGAAAACAAAGGAAGCCAAGAAAATGATCTAATTATTTTTGATATAAAAAAAGAAAAGGGTGTTACATCTTTTAACAACGCATTTGCAAAATAAGCAAATAAGCTAAAAAGAAAAATCAGAACAAAATATACAAAAACATTCAGCGCAACTCCAGAAAGAATGATCTTAGTAAGAGATAAGTCAACCTCTTTAACTAAAGAAACTCTATTAACTAATACTGAAAGCACTGAAACAATACTAGTCAATATTATAGTCTGAATACTTACTAACAAATCAGTCTTTTTCATATGTCCTCCTTGTATAATGAACATGTAGTCAAGCTACAGGTTCAATCTAATTTATTTATTATATAA
>NZ_WSFU01000077.1 GCF_016820635.1 Anaeromonas gelatinilytica
GCCAGTAAGATGAAAATACAAATCCTGAAAAACTCTATAATCTCTTGATGCGTTTTTTCTAGAATGAGAGCATTGAATATACATGTGAATGAGTATCAAAGTGTTGAGATCTAAAATCACCTTGATATTTTTTTGTAATCTTGTCTAAAGAACTTCCACTAATTACCTGTGTTATTTTATTGAAAATTGTCTTATTATTATAGATGAACATAGAAGAATCTTCTTTATTTGGTTTGCGTTTGCGTACTACCATTAAATCAAAGGAGGTTCTTTTTTTATTATATAATTTTTTCCATGTCAACCTGTAATAGCAACACTAGAATAAGTCCCCTCATTTTTGGGTATATATACAGTAAGCATAAGTTATACAATAAAACACAATAAGAATTTCATGATATATATAATAACGAAGAGCTTATAAGGGTTATTAATCAATTGAGAAGAAAATTCCTAAAACATTCTTACTCTGAAGAAAATGAAACTCCTATGTCAGAAATTCTTAAAACTACTAATAAGAAACATGAAATAATAGTAAAATTATTTAAACAAAGAAACAAATCAAAATTAGAAGATTATATTAAAAATACTCACTGGAATCTATCTCATGCTAGATTAGAAAAACTTTAAATAACTTTAACTTCTAAATCATGTAAAACTTTATTTGTAAATTCTTCTGATGTGTTAGTATCTTCCATCAAAAATTCAAAATCTTCTTCTGTAATTTTATTTACATTGTTCCTAATAATTGCATTCTTAATATAACTAGCCTTTAACTTTTCTAAATTTAAATCTTTTACATTTATTTGATCAAATTCTTCAGGGATTATAACTTTTTTTCCAGGCTCATCTTCAGAAGGTTTTCCTCTCCTTACCTCTATTCCATTTTCTCTTGCAAATGTCAATTGAGCAGCTGGATGTTTACCTGCTCCCGTATACTCAGTTTCTTGAACAACAACTATCTCATCTTCATTCATTTCCTTAGCAATTGCTATTGCCGCAGTTAATGATGTATTTCCCGCAGGACCTCTCTCTAGTCCTTCAATTTGTGCTAAAGCTTCTGTTACATAGAATACTTCTCCCTGTGTAACAGTAACATATCTATCTATATATCTTAAAACCCTTGCTGCATTTCTTGGTACATCTGCTCTGTCAGGCCATGTAGTAAATGGAACTCCAAATCCAGTATGCCCTGTTGTAAATGATTTTTTATTAAAATCTTTATCTGATGCCATGTGTAATCCTGCTAAGTCTACAGAAGCACCTATTATCTTAGTATTTCTAGCACCTGCTTTTTTAAGTCCTCTAGCAGTACCTGTTAAATTTCCTCCACCTGCATTGGTAGCTATTACAACATCAGGATATCGTCCTTCTATTTCCATCATTTGGTCAGCTATCTCTGATCCTAAAGTTTCTATACCAGCAATTCCAAAAGGAGTATAAAGAGAAGCATTAAAATATCCAGTTTTTTCTAATAACTTTAAAAATGTATAAAATAATTCTGGACCTACTGTTAGTTGAACTACCTCTGCACCATAAGCTTCACATTTGCGAGCTTTTTCTAATATTTCTGGTTGTCCGATTTTTCTAGAATCATAAACTTCTTGCACTATTATACATTTTAACCCCTTTTGCAAAGCCTGGGCTGCAACCGCTGCTCCATAGTTTCCACTTGTTGCTGCAATAACACCTTTATAGCCATGTTTCTTTGCGTGATATACTGATACAGCAGCTCTTCTTGCTTTAAATGATCCAGATGAATTAGCTGCTTCATCTTTAAGAAAAATCCTAGCTCCTTTTCCTTCTGGTGAATATTTCTTTATCAATTTATTAATATTTATTAGTTCATACAATGGAGTATTTCCTACCTTCGTTTCCTTCTGAATTTTTTTTACTTCATTTAAACTATATCCAACTTTATTCATCATTTCTTCATAGTTAAATGCTAATTTACCATAATTAAATACATCATAATTTATACCAATAGCTTTTTTCATTATTTCATTATTTCTTCCCATGACTGCTTCATATGACATGTCTTTCATAACCTAAAATTCCTCCTTTTTTACTACTAAATAATTTGATTAGGTTTGTATAATCTTATTAAAGTATTAACTTAATTCTTCTACTTCCTTTCTTAATTCTTTGCCAATATCAATAAGTTCCTTAATTGGCTCACCAAAATTATGAACATGTTTAGGATTTATATCTGACAATTTTCCAGTGATATTCCTTCCAATAAGAGTTTCTACTTCTACATAGTCTCCAATTTCTGCTTCTTCATTTAATAAATATCCTTTAAACCATTGCACTAAAGGTACCTTTTTTGTGTCTTCTGGTAAATGCTGTGCTCTTTTATCAGATTCAAGTAATACTTCCTCAATTTCTACCCACTCCCCTTTTTTTGCTTTTTTCATTTAAACCATCTCCTTTCCTAATTTTTTTACAGGCTCACCATTTTTACCAATATATTCCATGCCCCATCCTGATAGAACTGAAATAATCATTACAGCTAACATAGCCCAACTATAAAAAATCCATGGAGTTATCTTTGTTGTTTCAAATACTGGAACCAATGAACCAAATTGTGCATTAGCTTCTTCTGCTAAAGATTTAGTTAATAATAGTGCAGGGGTCCACGGCAAGGCGTATACTAAAGTACAAGCTGTAGCATCTAGTAAGTTAGCTCTTCTATATGGATGTATATTAAATTTTTCTCCTAATGGTTTAGCATAAAATGATCCTAATGCTAATATAGGAGGTGCATTTAGACCCATAATGGCAGACATGGCAATAATTAAAACAATAACTGAAATTTCAAATCCTCTAACACTTTTTACAAATTTATTAGCAAAACCAATTAAGACTTTGTCTCCACCACCTTGTTTCATTACATTTATACAAGCAAAAATTAATAATGCTAAAATACAAATATCTATCATTCCTGACATACCATCTACTAAAAGACCTTTTGCAGCTCCATCTTCAACATATAATAAATTAGAAATACTATTCAATCCAGATATTTCTGCGACAATCGTTGCTAATACAGTACCTATAGTTGTAGCTGTAATAATATGAGCCCCTTTAATTGCTATAAAGATAACAAGACCAGCTGGTATTAACATAACTAACCCTATTGGATTCATATATTGAGATAAAGTTTCATATGGTACTTCATGAATACTATTTCCGCCTCCAAATATTCCAAATAATATTAATGCTATACTTCCTGCAATGATAGCATATTTTAAACGCGATCTAACCACTCCACCTACATCAGTTCCTTGACTAGCAGCTGAACTAATAGTAGTATCTGATAATGGAGCTAAATTGTCTCCAAATGTTCCTCCTCCAATTATAGCACCTATTAATGCTAATGGATTAGCTCCTAATAGTGCCCCTGCTGGATATAAAACTGCCATTCCAGCAACAATTGTTCCAAACCCTGTTCCTGCTGCAGTTGCAAATAATGCACTAGCTAAAAATGTTATTATAACAAATAATCTTCCTTGTGCTCCTACATTATAAGCCACCCATATTATTCCTTCCACTAATCCTGAAGCTCGTAATACAGATGCAAAAACTCCTGCAAAAATCCAACAAGCAATTGGAACAATTGCCATTTTATCAGCCATACCTTCTATAATAACGTCTGCGTATTTTTCCTTATCCTTTGCAAGAAAAAATGTCAACATAATACCTACTAGAGCTCCTACCCACATTCCTCTAACATCTGGTGCTTTTAGAATAGATATATATATTGCTATTAAAATAAATACACCAAAAGGTAAAAAAGAACTCCAACCCCCTCCAATTAAATCTAACTTTTTTTTCTGATTCATAAACATTCCTCCTTTTTCATTCTACTTTTATACATTGCAATTCTTATACCAATTGAATATAAAATATAGTTAGGGTATGAATATTCAGTATATTGCTGATATCCAAATGTTTTTAGTCAGTTTCATTATTTTTATAGTAAAATAAAAGCAGGAAATAAATTTCACATATATGTGAAATTTATTTCCTGCTTTTATTTAAGGTTATATTCTAATACTTTGTTATATAATTGCCTTCTACTTATATTTAAATATTTTGCTGTATAAGTAAGATTTCCATTACATTTTTCTATAACTTTTTTTATATGTTCCACTTCTACTTCTTTTCTCACTTCTTTTAATGACTTAATTGTATCATTGTCACTTTCATGGTATATTCTTTCATGTCTAATACTTGGAAGATCCTTAAATTTTATAATTCCATCCTCAGATAATACAATTAACCTTTCTATAATATTTTTTAATTCTCTTATATTCCCTGGATAATCATAAGACAATAAAAATTCCATAACTTTATTTTCTATATCAATTATATTCTTTTTCATGTCGCGTTTACATTTTTCTAGAAAAAAATTTATAAACATATTTATGTCTTCGCGTCTATCTCTTAATGGTGGAATTTCTAATGTTATTGTATTTATTCTATAAAATAAATCTTCTCTAAAATTACCACATTTTATCTCTTCAAATATATTTCTATTAGTTGCACTAATTAACTTTGAGTCTATTTTTATGTTTTTATTACTTCCAACTCGTTCTATACTTTTAGTTTCAATTACTCTTAATAATTTAACTTGTAAACTTATTGGCATTTCTCCTATCTCATCTAAAAATAATGTTCCTCCATTAGATTCCTCAAATCTACCTATTCTTTTTTCCATAGCACCTGTAAAAGACCCTTTTTCATGACCAAACAACTCAGACTCCAATAAATTTTCAGGTAAAGACTGACAATTAACAGGAACAAATTTCTCTTTTTTTCTATTACTACATTTATGTATATATTTTGCTAATATTTCCTTACCAACTCCCGATTCTCCTGTTATTAAAACATTTACATTACTATTAGCTACCTTTCGAGCTATCTTCATAATTTTTAAAAATTCTTTATTATTAGTTTTTAATAAAATATTTTCTTGAGATTCATTTTTATAGAATTTATTTTTAGCATTTATTTTAGCTAGCTTTTTTACTTCTATTAATAATTTTTTAGGATCTTCACCTTTAACAAAGTAACTATAAGCGCCTTTTTTCATTGCATCCACTGCATTTTCAATTGAACCATATCCAGTAATCAATATAATGTCTAAATCATAGTAATCACCTTTTATCCTTTCCAGTAATTCTATTCCATTGATTCCATCCATTATTAAGTCAGTTAAAACTAAATGAAATTTTTCATTATTTAATACCTCTAAAGCTTCTAATCCTGAACTTACAGACTTAACATAATATCCATTATCTCCCAATATCATTTTCAATACCTCTTGATATTCTATTTCATCATCAACAATAAGTATTTTAAAATTATGACTCATAATTTTTTAGACCCCATTTCTAAAGGTATATATATTTCAAAAGTTGTTCCTTCATCAAGTTTACTATAAACCTTAACCTCTCCTCCAAGTTTTTCTACCTCATTATATAATATATATAATCCTAAACCAGTACCCTTTCCTATCCCTTTAGTTGTAAAAAATGGATTAAATAGTTTTTCTAAATCTTTTTCCTTTATACCTATCCCTGTATCACTACAAAATATATATAATCTCTTATTTAATTTTTTACATTGTATTTTAATTGTTCCACCATTAGGCATAGCATCTACAGCGTTTGTAACTAAATTTATCAAAATATGTTTTAAAGATTCTTGATTAATATTTATTTCAATATTATCAGTTTCAATCTTTACAAATATTTTATTTTTTTTCATGATCTTTTTCTCTAATTCCAAAATATCCTCTATAAAATATTTCATATTTATCTTTTCTTTCCCTGTATTAGATATTCTAGAAAAATTTAGAACATTATCTATAGTACTATTAGCTTTATCAATAGATGATTCTATTGTATCTATTGCTTTTTTAACTTTTTCATCTCTCATATTCATTTTCATCTTTAATATATACACATAATTTCTTACTAAACCCAAAGGATTTCTTATTTCATGTGCTAATCCTGCAGCTAACTGTCCAATGGCTGCCATTTTATTTGCCTGTAATAGTCTTTTATCATTAATATGATTAATGGTAATATCCTTTATCATAACTAACGCCTTTATTATGTTTTTTTGTTTATCTTTTAAAGGGAAAGTATGTACTTCATATACATTATCTTTATATTTGATTTTCTTATTATGTTCCTTATTATTTATAAATGTTTTTTTAACTAGCTTACCTACTTCTTCATATATTAACTTTTTATTTGAATCACAACATACATCCTCAAGCACCTTTTCTATTAAACTCTCTTTATCTCTATTTATAAATTTACAAAAAGATTTATTAATATTGACTATTTTCATATCATTATTCAATACAACCATATAATGTGTTAATCCATCAAATGTAGTTTGTAAATTATTATTGCTTATATATAATTCCTCTGTTCTTCTTTGAACTTCAATCTTTAACCTTTTATTGAAGAAATACAAGACATAGGTAATAATAATACTTAATACTATAACTCCACCTACAATTATCATAATTTTACGTTCATTATTCTTTTTAGATATAGGAGCTGATATTCCAAACCATTTTTGTTGTATTTTTTCAATTTGATTTTTTCTTTTAATATTAAATATACCTTTATTTATTATGTCTAATAAGGTATATTTAGATCTGGGAACTCCAAAAACAACATCTTTTTCATAAATAGGTGGATCTAGTATCTGAGTTATATTTGAAATATTTAACTCAGAAATAAAAAAACTAATAACAGGTTCATCCCCTATAACTGCATCCACTTCACCATTTTTCAAAAGAATTAAAGCATCATATATATCTTTTGTAAAGTAATAATCTATATTTTTAACTTTGGATTCTAAATATTCTATTGCATAATCCCCTTTAGGTGTAGCAACTTTTTTCTCGTCCAAATCAACATAAGACTTAATATCTAGTTCATCATTAGATATTACTATTACACCTCTTAAATTATATATTGGATTAGAAAATAATAAATCCTTTTTTCTTTTAGGACTCTCAAACATATCACATATATCCGTTTTTCCATTAGAAATACTTACTAAAGCTTCACTCCATAACATGGGCTTTATATTTATTTTAGTGCCAATTTCAATAGAAAGTGCATTTATGTAATCGACTACAATACCTTTATACTGACCATCCTCATCTATATATCTTAAAGGAGGAGCATTTTGATCTGCACAATATATTAAATTTTCATGATTCATTAGCCAATCTCTTTGTTCTATAGTTAATGGTCTAGAGTTTTTTATATATCCTATTATATTCATGTCATATTTCATTTCAACAAAAAAGTTTATAATAATTATAATAAATACTGTTATAATACAAAAAAATTTTATAAAATCTTTTATTATAATTTTCATAAATACATTACTCCCATAAAAAAGCTTATAACTTTTTATTCATGAATTCCTAATGTTTTCCTTCTATCCCTTTTAAAAAATATATCATAACTCCTTAATTCTTTAAATACCCCCTATCAAACTCTCCTTTTTATATTTAATTATTTTATTATTTCTAGATTTCAAAAGGTGCTAAAAAATCATCTTCTTACTTCAGCTTTAAAGGATGTGTATATGTCAAACATAAGCATTTCCATCAATTTATTTCTAAAGTTTTCATCCTGTAGTACCTTTCCATAAAACTCTTGATTTTTACCATATTCCTCTATAACCCTATCATCAAAGGTGGGCTCAAAGGCATGTTTAAACACATCATAGGAATTTACCTTTGCCTTTAACTCTAAATCCTTATCCTGTTTAAGATTGTTTCTAATCTGTTCTACTGCTAATTTTTCTGATTTAGAGAAATCTGTACCAAATTTGTCATTTAATTTATTTATTATATTACTTAAAAAATCAGTCTCCTCCTCTTTAGCAGTTCCACCACCAGATACTTTAACATTTACTCCAATATCTTCTTCATCTTCTAGATATATTTTTTCCTTCTTTTTCTTTTTAAATTTATAGTATTGAAGTATAACTTTATCCGTTATATTTACTCCTCCCGTACTTTCAATATCTATTTTCTTTATTACATATTTTAGATATATACTCAATCTATGGAGATCTGAATCTAAAAAAGGAGCTATTTGAATAATTAAATTATATAGATTAATAAATTTCTTAAGTAGACTTCTAAATTCTATCTTCTCTTCTTTAGAAAATTTATCTATCCTCTCCACACTATTATCTACATAATTTTCCATTATAGATTTATCTCTAGTAGTTAAATTATCCTTATAAATTAAATTGGTAAACTTTATTACATCCTCTTCATTTATCACTTGTTTATCATATATCTGATTATAAACTGTATATATCTCATTAGGTTCTATGTCATTATCTAATACAGTTATCTTATAAAAGGGTAGAAAGGCATTCTTTATATCTTCTGCATCATTTACAAAATCCAATACAAAAGTATCTTCTTTACCTGGATAGGTCCTATTTAATCTAGATAATGTCTGAACTGCATTTACTCCTGAAAGTTTCTTATCCACATACATGGTATGAAGCTTTGGTTGGTCAAATCCTGTCTGATATTTATCTGCCACTATTAAAACCTTTGAATCATCCTTATCAAATTCCTTCGGTAGCTGGGACTCTTTTAAACCATCATTCATCTTGCTTTCTGTATATTCTTCTCCTTCATCCTTTACTGTTTGAGAGAAGGCTACTAATGTCTTAAGATCTGTATATCCCTTTTCTTTGATGTATTTATCAAAGGCTAATTTGTATCTAACTGCATGTTTCCTTGATGAGGTTACCACCATTGCTTTAGCTTCTCCACCTATTTTCTTCATGGTAGAATTTCTAAAATGCTCTATCATTACCTCTGTCTTTTGAGCAATATTATGGCGATGAAGACTTACAAATCTGGCAATAGATTTGATAGCTTTAGACTTATCAAAGGATGGATCATCCTCAATTTTCTTGCCTACACTGTAATACATCTTATAAGTCATATAATTTTGTAAAACATCTAATATAAGTCCCTCTTCAATAGCTTGTCTCATACTATATATATGGAAGGGATAATACTTTCCATCATCCCCTTGGGTACCAAATAATCTCAATGTACTTCCCTTAGGTGTGGCAGTAAAGGCAAAGAAACTAACATTGGAATCATCCACAAATTTCTCTAATTCATGATTGATTTTATCCTCAGCATCCACCGACTTTTCCTCTTCTCTTTGAGCTAATTCAGCAGCTTCCTCTAAGGATAGAGATTCCTTTAGTGCCATCATATTCTTCCCTGATGTAGAAGAGTGGGCCTCATCTATAACTATGGCATAATTCCTACCCTTAGTCCCTCCCAATTGGTCTAATATATAGGGGAACTTTTGAATAGTACTTATTATAATCTTAGTACCCTTTTCAATTTCCTCTGCTAATTGATGGGAGTCCTTATCTATTTTAGCCACCAGACCAATCTTATGTTCCAATTGATATATAGAATCTTGCAATTGCTTATCTAAAACTGTTCTATCGGTTACAACGATTACTCCATTGAATATGACATTATTATCATTATCATGGAGGGATGCCAATCTATGGGTTAACCAAGTGATAGAATTAGTCTTTCCTGAGCCAGCAGAGTGTTGGATAAGATATTTATATCCTGCTCCTTTATTCTTAACATGATGGAGAATATCCCTCACCCCAGCTAATTGGTGATATCTAGGAAATATTACAGTTTCCTTTTTCACTGTATCTTCATTTTCTAATACTTCTTCCCTTGTATCCACATAGGTAAACTTTTGAATTATCTCAAGTAGTGAATCCTTCTGTAGCACTTCCTCCCATAGATAATGGGTTCTAAGTTTTCCCTCCACTGGAGGATTTCCTGAT
The DNA here is from genome assembly GCF_016820635.1 of Anaeromonas gelatinilytica. Taxonomy (GTDB): domain Bacteria; phylum Bacillota; class Clostridia; order Tissierellales; family SIT17; genus Anaeromonas; species Anaeromonas gelatinilytica. Next base: position 9,904 of record NZ_WSFU01000077.1, read on the forward strand.
TTTCCATTATTCCCCCTATTAAAGGGTAGAAAGAAAGTCTTTTCCCCAGCTAATTTGGTAGTCATATATACTTCATCGGTATCCATGGCAAAGTTTACTATGGATCTTTCCTTGAATTTAAATATTTGCTCTTTATTACTTCTATCGTATTTATACTTCTTAATCGCATTTTTACAATTTTGATTAGTAAAGGAATTTTTAAGCTCCATAGTGATTATGGGAATACCATTTAAAAACAAACTCAAATCTATCCTCTTATCTCCTTGATATTTTAGCTCCTCTGTCACTGATAATATATTTTGCTTATATAATATAAACTGTTCAGGATTTAAGTCTGTGGGAGGCTTAAAATAGGCTAAGTCTAATTTTACTCCATAGTCCTTGATGCCATGTTTCAACACATCTATGGAACCTTTAGTTCTCAAATTTCTATCTAGATTATCTATGATTTTTGACTTGTAATTATTTATATATATATCCTTTAGCCTATTCATCTTCTTTTCTTGGGTGGTCTCTAAAAAGTCAAAAAGACATTTAGTATCTATGGCATAGTCCACATCATAATTCCTATTAAAGCCTTCAATATAGCCATTATGATTTATAAGATAATCCTTTATTAATGCCTGAAAGGATCTTTCCTTTAATGAATTTGGAGTTATTTGAGTAGTCATTCCATATCCTCCTATTCTTTTATCTCCCATTCCCGCAAATCAATTTTACCAGTAACTGCTTCTGATATAAGGGATTGTTTAGCTTCTTTAAGTTTTTGGATTTGGGATTGATTTTTTGTGATTATATTGTTAATATCAATAATTTTTTCGTTTAAAAACTCTGCTATTTCATTTTGTTCTTTTATTGAAGGTATTCCTGTTTTATAATTTTCAAAATAACTTGTGGGTACACGTTTTAATCCTGCTACTCCAGTCATATGACTAGAACCATATCGTACAAAGTGAGATTCTTGCATTAAATAATATATATGTTCAGTATTGTTGTAAACTCTAAATACATTTATTTCAGTGGTTCCAAATCCAATTCCATTTTTAAGATTTCTAGCAATTGCTATATCTCCATTCTCATAACAAGGGGTCACTTTAGCCATAATTATATCTTCATTTCTGAAATACGTATATCCTCCAAATACATCTTTAACAACCTTTTTATCTTCAGTTTCTATAATTCCATTATGAATCATGTTCATAGGAACAAAACTGCACTCAATATTTTTATTAATTACTTCAGATTTAGGAGGATTAATTTCCATTAAATATTTCAGTCTCTTAACTTCCCAATCCTTAGGTATCATCCCTAACCACTGAATACCGCTATCTTTCATTTCTTCCGGTTTTCTCTCTATCATTTCTCCATCTACTATTTTTACTTTCCCAGTAACAACCTCTGATATAAGACTCTTTTTTGCCTCTTTTAATTTTTCTATGAGTTTTTCTTTTTTAAAGATAATTGAATCAAATTGGGATGTTTTTATGTCCAGGAAGTTAGCTATTTTTTGTTGTTCTAATATGTTATTGGGTTTTACAAAATTAAGATTTTTAAGAATATCAGAATTTACATGAGGAATTCCCATTCCAATTGTCATTCTTCTCAAATATTTTTCGTATGATTTAGCAAAGTACTTTAAATAATCATAACTATCATTTGTATTTATATCAAATTTAACAAAAGTAGAACCTAAAACTCCATCTTTTCCAATAAAGAATTCTCCAGCATTTGCCCCATCCCATAATAATAATAAATCATTTTCTTTAACCTTAATTAATCCTTTAGTTGAACTAACATATTTATCTGTCATTTCTGTTCGTAAAAACTCTGTTGTAATATATGGAGCTGCACCTTCTTTATAAGGAATAATATTAAAAGGATTTTTTCCTTTTATATAAGTGAATAGATATTTCAATTGTTTTAATTCCCACTTCCTCGGTATCTTCCCTAGCCACTCAACACTGCTCTCCTTCATTTCCTCTTCATTTCTATACTTCAATTCTTCCATTATCCAAGCACCTTCTTTATTTCCACTTGAATTTCTCTTTCCAATTCTTCTATCTCTCCCATTATATCTTTGAAGGGTCTTAATTCTTCGTATTTATAGAAATATCTGGTAAAAGGTATTTCGTATCCTATTTTAGTCTTTTTATGGTCTATCCAGAATTCCTTTACATGGGGTGCTACTTCTTTTTTCACATATTCTAGGATGTTTTTCTTTTCCTTCTCTATATGTTCAGAAGTATCTGGATTATACTCTTCTACATCTATTGATATGGGTATGGTCTCTGTATCCCTTAGGATTGTATCTGCTTCTTTCTTATTACCCTTATAGCAGTAATCAGCTGTTTCATCTCTTTCTGATAATCCTATTAGTATTGCTTTAAATAGAGATCTTTTTAAGTTTAAATCTCCTAATATATCTTCTAATACTCCTTCAAATTCTTCTCTATTCTTATATACTTTATCACTGATATTTTTCTTTAAGGCATTTATGATATTGTCTTGAAGTTTCTTTCCTTCCTGTAGTTTTTCTAATCTTGTCATTTCTTTTTTCTTTATAGTTTTCTTTTCTAATTTAAGTTCTAGATCTGCTACCTTTTCTTCGTCATATAGTTTTGAGAAGGTATTTTCTCCATAGATACTTTCTATTCTGTCTTCTGATATTTTGAAGTTTAATCGTAATGGTCTTTCTATGGTCACCTTTAGATATCCAAAGTCCTTATTATCAAATATCTTACAGTATTCATTTTCTTCAAAATCTCCATGTATTCTGGTGATTTCTTCTATATCTTCTTTAGATATCTCATGTCTTTTAGACCCTAGGGATTTTCTCATCTTATGATAGAAGTTTGTAGCATCTATCAATTGGATTTTTCCCTTTCTAACTGAACCATTTAAAGGATTGTCGTTTTTTCTATTAGTTAATACCCATATATAGGTGGCTATTCCTGTATTGTAGAATAAATCTGTAGGTAGCGCTATGATACCTTCTAATAAATCATTTTCTATGATCCATCTTCTTATCTCTGATTCCCCTGAGCCGGCATCTCCTGTAAATAGTGGTGAACCATTGAATATGATGGCCATTCTAGAACCTTTTTCATCATCATTCATCTTAGATACCATATGTTGTAAAAATAGTAATGAACCATCGGAAATCCTAGGAGTTCCTGCTCCAAATCTACCATCAAATCCTAATTCCTTCATTTCATTTTCTATAAAGTCCTTATCCTTTTTCCAGTCAACACCAAAAGGTGGATTCATTAGGGCGAATCTAGTCTTTAAATTTCTATGACCATCTTGGGTAAAGGAGTTACCCTTTACTATATTCTTTGATTTTTGTCCTTTTATTAATATATCTGCTTTGCATATGGCATAGGATTGAGGATTTAACTCTTGTCCAAACACTTCCACTTGAGCATTAAGGTTTAATTCATTTATGTAATTTGTAGCTACTGAGAGCATTCCACCGGTTCCCGCTGCAAAATCCCCTATGGTAAATATGCTCCCTTTGGTAGTAAGTTCATCCTCTAAATTATTAAATATAATATTAGTCATTAATTCTATTACTTCCCTGGGAGTGTAGTGATCTCCAGCCTCTGCATTTTCTGAGAAACGTCTTATAAGTTCTTCGAATATATATCCCATCTCTTGATTACTAACTACTTCTGGATGTAAATCTATTTGATTAAATTCCTTTACTACTAAAAATAAAAGATTATTTTCTTCTAATTTTTTTATTTCCTTTTCAAACTCAAAGTTTTCCATTATTTCTCTAATATTTGCTGAAAAACCTCTCAAGTAATCTTCAAAATTTGCTCTTACATTGTCTGGATCATCTATTAGATTACTAAACTGGAATCTAGACTTATTTGAAAAATTATATCCAGCTGTTTTATTTAAAATCATCTCTATGTCTGTAGTTTTTGCTACTTCTACTACTTTTTCCTTTGTAGGTTCCAGTAAACAGTCAAACCTTCTAAGGACAGCCATTGGTAGTATTACATCACCATATTTTTCTGGTTTATAGGGTCCTCTTAAAAGTTCTGCTATCTTCCATATAAAATTTACCTTTTCGTTAAAGTTGTTCATTGATACATCCCCTTCTATTGTTAAATATGTATTTATAGATAATCATATAAAATTCTTTAATTGATCTTGTTTAAGTATAACATTTTTATATAGAGTTGAAAAATACTCTATATCTTACGATATAGAGTATTTTGCGCTCTCTAAAATAGTTTATATTACGACTTCACACCAGTCATTGATCCTACTCCTACCTTCGACGTCTGCCTCCAAAGGGTTAGCTCGACGACTTCGGGTATCTTAGAGTAAAATTATTGCCTACAGTAATTTTACAGAACTTATGAGCGAGAAAGCCCACTTCTTCAGATGTGAGATGAAAGCGATATTTTTCAAATAGTTATTGTGGTTTATCAGCATAACTAATACAATGTATATATGAAGTAATTAGTATAATAGAAAAAGAAATAAAAATAAAAAGAAAAAGATTAAAATTAATACTAGTAGGAATGGTATCAGTCTTAGGTGGGATATTTTTTATTTTTGGTTTTCTTAAAAATAAATCTTCACGAAATACGTGATAATATATTCATTTTGTATTGATACGAAATACGTAAAGATGATATTTTATATCGACTTTTTCAATGAGAATTATCTAGTAACTATGAGGTAGCATAATCGACGTGAATTAGGTTAAAGTCAGAGATAACGTTAGATGACATTGAAGGTTTTAAAAAATAAGATATGGAGGTTAAAGATGAGTTATATAGATTTGCATATTCATTCATCCTATAGTAATGATGGGGAGTTTGAACCTAAAGTATTAGTTGATCAATGCTTAGAAAGAAAAATAAAGTATTTTTCTATTGCAGACCACAATTGTGTAAAAGCCATATATGAAGCAAAATTGTATTGTAAAGATAAAGATATTAAAATAATTCCAGCAGTAGAATTGGATTGTATTTTTAATACCGTTAACCTGCATGTGTTAGGTTATGGGATAGACTATCAAAGCTCAATATTTAATGAAATTGAAAAAAATATTATACTACAAGAACAAACTGCTTCCCAGAAACGTATAAAATTGATTCGGGAATTAGGGATAGATTTTTCGGATGAAATTATTGCAGACTTGTCTAAGAACGGTATAGTTACTGGTGAAATGATTGCTGAAGCTGCTATGCAATTTGATAAGGAACATATAAACCCACTACTCGAGCCTTATTATGAAGATGGTTCTAGAAGTGATAACCATTATGTTAATTTTTATTGGGATTATTGTGCTCAGGGTAAGCCAGCCTATGCTGAAGTAAAATTTATAAAATTACAAGAAGCAATTAAAGTTATAGAAGAAAATGGAGGTATACCTGTTTTAGCACATCCAGGAAACAACATTAAAGAAAATGGTGCTTTACTAGAAGCTATTATTGGCTGTGGTATTAAAGGGATATAAGTTTATAGTAGTTACCATAGTGAAAAACAAATGTTATTTTATAAAGAATTTGCACTAAGGCATAAATTGCTCTTAACTTGTGGCAGTGATTTTCACGGAAAAACAAAACCCAGCATATCAATAGGGTATTCAAACTGTGAGAATAATGAAGAAGACATTATACTAGCACTAAAAAGGGCATTAAACCGTTACTAGAAAAAAATGTTATTTTAGTAGGATTATTGTATAGGATTGTAGAATATATGAATAGGCAAAAAAAGAAAGGCATAAGCTTTTAGTGTTGCATTAAAGAAATTATTACAGGTTGACATGGAAAAAATTATATAATGAAAAA
>NZ_WSFU01000001.1 GCF_016820635.1 Anaeromonas gelatinilytica
AAAAGATATGATTTCCATCACAAATTCGAAATCATATCTTTTTTGGACTTTTTCAGTGGCCTCGATTTTCCGAGGAGTTATTTTATTTTTTATAAACCTAAAAGTCTTTTAAATTCTCATTTTTACTCATAATTAAATCTGCAATAACAATTAAAATTCCAGAACTAAAAGGTATAATATATGATGGTAATATATCTAATAATATCCCAGAAATTACTACCCCCAATGGAGTTATTCCACTTGCTAATGTATTCATGGTTCCCATTACTCTACCCATCATTTTATCTGGTGTCATCCTTTGCATAGTAACAAATATTGGTATGTTTACTGTAATCATGAAAACAGAAAATATTAACATTACAAATATAAAAAATACAAAATGTATATTATTGTTTAATGCTTGTAAATCTTCTAATGCTGGTATACCTATAAAAGCAAGCATTACCCCCATAATACCTATACCTATCACTAATCTCTTAAAATTTTTTTCTTTTTCTGGTAACTTACCAATAACTATTGATGAAATTAAAACCCCTACTGAATATGAACCCTCAATAATTCCAAATTGAGTTGACGACATTTTAAGAGTATCATTAATTATAAATGGCATAATTACAGATAATGTAGCATTAACTAAAAAATTAAGAAAAAGAGCAAATTTCATTAAAGTATATATTGCTTTCATTTCTTTTATAAATTCTAATCCTTCCTTAATATCTTTTATCAATACATTAAAAACTTTATTATTTCCTTGTATATCTTTATTCTCATTTATTTCTGGATCTAATTCTTCTTTATTATCTCTGATATTGTATTTGAAATTTATAAAAGATTCTGATAATGCTGAAATTATAAAAGATATTCCATTAATAATCAAGAAAATATTCATAGGGACTAATCCATATATTAAACCTCCCAACACTGGACCCATTATTGCTGATAATGAGGTGGAAGCTTGAGTATAAGAATTAATTTTTACTAAATTTTCATCTGATACTAAATTTGGAATAGCTGATCCTATTGATACATCAAAAAAAGTATTAACTATAGCTAATAACAATGTAGTAGTATAAATAAATATTAATTTAAATCCATAAACAGAAGATACTAATACCAATCCTAATACTATAATTCCACTCAATGTGTCTAGTCCCACAACCATTTTCTTTCTGTCTTTTCTATCGGCCAAACTTCCTGCAATTGGACTTAATATTATCCTAGGTAACATTCCTAATAAAACACTTAAAGCAAAAGACGTTCCCGAACCAGTAGTCCCTAATATGTACAATGAAATTGCAAATGTATATATATGAGTACCTAATAATGAAACTATTTTACCAGATAAATATAATATTATATTTCTTTTTTCTTTATGGTTTATATTTTTCATATCTTTTTTAGTATTCTCCATAAATTCCCCACTCCTAACAAATAAATTTTTACTTAATATATCTTATATTATACTATTAAATATATTTCTAAGAAAGAAATTATAAATAAATCAGATAAAAATCCATTTTAATAGGCAAGGGATAATACCTTGCCTATTTCATTTCAAATCCTTGTTCCTTTAAAAACTTCCTCATATGAGGTCTTAATTCTTTATTCATTGTCTGTGCCATTTGTTCTGTCCAAGTTTTATTAATTTTCCCTTTAGTTCTTTCTATATAATATTTTCTAACTTTCTCATCATATTCTTGAATTTTTTCTATATCACCATCAATACTATATCTATCCTCCTTCAGAACTACATCATAAGGAAGTCTAGGACGTAATATAGGATCTTGCCTAGGATATCCAAGACACATGCCAAATACAGGGTATACATTTTTAGGTAATTCTAATATTTCAGAAATTTCCTTAGGATTATTTCTTTCTCCTCCTATATACACTCCAGTTATACCTAATGACTCTGCTGCTAAGATTACATTCTGTGCCATTAAAGCTGTATCTACAGTAGCTATTATAAAACTCTCAGTATAACCTTCTTTCATTTCTACTCCTTGCATTTCACAAGCAAATTTAACTCTATTTAAATCTGCACAAAACATTAGAAATTCAGGAGCTTCTTCTATATATGGCTGATCTCCTGCTAGTTTAGCTATTTTTTTTCTATTTTCTTTATTCTTTACTCTAATAACAGTATATCCTTGAATAAAACTAGATGAGGAAGCCATCTGTCCTGCTTCTATTATAGCTTTAAATTTATCCTCCTCTATTGGTTTTTCTGTATACTTTCTTATAGAACGATGGTTATGTATCAATCTAATTGTCTCATTCATATTATTCATCTCCTTAATCTTTATTAATGTGTTATTACCCTAAAAATTTTTTAAAAAACTGATTTAATATAATAATAATTATAATTCCTCTTGGGAATATTTATTATTAATAAAATATTTGGGAGGATTAATATGAAAAATTTTACTAGACCACCTATATCTTATTGGTTAGACTCTACAGAAAGAACTGATTATCCATACTTAGATAAAGATATAGATGTTGACATTGCTATAGTAGGAGGAGGAATTGCTGGAATAACTGCAGGTTTTATTCTAAAAAGGCGAGGATTAAAGGTAGCAATCTTAGAAGTGGATAAAATCTTAGAAGGAATTACTGGTAAAACTACAGCCAAGATAACATCTCAACACAATCTTATATATGATAAATTAATTAATGATATTGGAGAAGAAAAAGCAAGACAATATGCTGATGCCAATGAATCTGCTAAAGAATTTATAGAAAGCATTATAAAAGAAAAAGAAATAAATTGTGATTATTCCGTTATGCCAGCCTATGTATATACTCAAGATAAAAATTATGTAGATAAAATTAAAAAGGAAGTAATAGCTGCCTCAAAATTAGGAATAGATGCTTCCTTTGTAACTGAAACCAGTCTCCCCTTTCCTATTAAGGGAGCAGTAAGATTTGAAAATCAAGCTCAATTTCATCCTAGAAAATATCTATTGGAATTAGCCAAGGAAATTCCTGAAGATGGCAGTCATATATTTGAAAATACTCATGTACTAGATATAAAAGAAAGTAACCCTAACATTGTAATTATAGAAGGAGGACACAAAGTAAAGGCTAACAAAGTGATAATAGCCTCCCATTATCCTATGGAAAATTTTAAAGGTCTATATTTCTCTAGAATTTACCAAGAAAGAGCCTATATCATAGGAGTTTTAGCAAAAGAAAGTTTTCCAGAAGGTATCTATATCAATGCTGAAAGTCCTACCAGGTCTCTAAGAAAACAGAGATATAAGGATAAACAGATGATACTAATAGCAGGAGAAAATCATAAAACTGGACAAGGAAAAAGTACCGAAACCTATTATAACAATCTTAAAAAATTTGCTGAAAGTATCTTTACTATAGAAGATATTCCTTATAGATGGTCAGCTCAAGACTGTATCACTATGGATGAAATACCCTTTATAGGTAGAATTACATCTAACAATCCATATATATATATTGCTACGGGATTTAAAAAATGGGGCATGAGTAGTGGTACTGCTTCTGCAATGATACTATCTGATATAATCACAAAAAATTATAGTCCTCATAGTGATGTATTTGATCCCTCTAGAGTAAATATAAAAGGAGGATTTACACATTTTATAAAAGAAAATTTAAATGTAGGATATGAATATATTAAAGGAAAATTAAATCTAAATGTCGGTGACAACAAAATAAAAACAGGAGAAGGAAAAATAGTAAATTTCGAAGGAAAAAGAGTTGGAATTTATAGAGATACTGATGGAAAAACTTATATAGTTGACACTACCTGTACCCATATGACCTGTGAATTACAATGGAATAGTGCTGAAAAAACTTGGGATTGTCCTTGTCATGGTTCTAGATTTTCTTATGATGGTAAAATCATTGAAGGCCCTGCACAAAAGGAATTAGAGATAACAATAATAGAGGATTAGAATTGTATTCTAATCCTCTATTTTTATATCATTAATTACTTCATAATTTCTCTTAATAACCTTTCTTCCTCTCCACGCAAAGGCTCTATCTCCATACTTTCTTTTAAATCCTTTATTAGACATTCCTTTTATCTCATCATAATCTAATTTAAAAATTAAATTCTCTTTAAATTCCTCCATACGAGTTATATCAATTCCTTTATTGTGGGGACATACATTCTGACAGATATCACACCCAAATATTATATTATCTTTTTTTATAATTTTCTTATCCAATTCGTCTAAATCTTTTTTCTTTTGAGTAATAAAAGATCTACATCTTACAGGATTTATATCAAAATTTCCTAATATAATCTGCCCTGGACAAGCTTTTACACATCTCATGCATTGGTAACATGTTCTTTGTAAAGGCTTATCATATTCAAAAAAATGATTATTTATAATATATCCTATAAAAAAGTATGTTCCATAATCATCATTTATCAAATGAGCATTTATTCCAAAAAAACCTAGCCCTGCTCTATATCCTAAATACCTATCTACTAAAGGTCCCATATCTACATATGCTTGATATTTGAATCCCTTTATTTCTTCAATAAGATATTCTCCTATTAAATTTAATTTTTCATGAGCAATATAATGATAATCTTTTGAATAAGTATAATTTGATATATTTGCTCCTTTTTCTTCTTCTACATGGTAGGGAAATAAACATACTATAATAGATTTTACATCTTTCATAGTCAATTTAGGATTAATTCTTTCCTCTATATTTGCTCCTTCTAATCCGGTAACATATCCTTTTTTTTCTCTATTTATGAGTATTTTTTTTAAATCTTCATATGGACCAATATCGGAAATCCCTACCTTTTCTATTCCTATACTATTACAATATTTAATTAATTTATCCTTCATGAAATCATTCCTATAATAAAAATATTTCTTCTAACTTTCTAGCTAATCCTTCCTCCGTATTTGATTTTATAATATCATTATTAGGTAATGCATTTATAAGCTTATCATGAGCATTTCCCATGATATAACCCTTCCCTACTATTTTTAACATTTCTAAATCATTTAATCCATCTCCAAAAGCAATAGCTTCCTCTGGTTTAATATTATATTTTCCTAACACTTTTTCAATAGCATGTCCCTTAGAAACTCCCTTAGGCATTATCTCCAAACAGTTTGTTAAAGAAAAAGCTATATTCAATTTATCTGGATATAATTTTTCTATTCTTTCCTGTAATTGTACTAGACTTTCATAATCTTCTCCTAAAAAAAATACTTTAGTAGCTGTAAATTTATCTAATTCATTAAAATCTACTAATTCATATAAAAAGTTTGATTCCTTTATAAATTCATCTAACCATTTATTTTCTTTTTCAGCATACCATTTATCTTCTTGATATATATTCTTATGAATACTATCATCTACTTTTAAATTTAATAGGCCTTTTACAATGTCTTCTTCAATATCATATCCTAATAATTTATTTTTATTTGTATCATGTATCCTACATCCATTAGATGTAATAAATACAGAATCTAATCCTAAATCATTTCTTATATAATCTATATCTTTATGATGTCTTCCAGTAGCGATAAAAAAATGAATACCTTTATTAATAACTTTCTTTACAACTTCTTTCGTATATTGACTTACTCTGTGATTACTATTTAAAAGTGTTCCATCTAAATCAGATATTATTGCTTTATATTTCATTTTATCATCTCCTCTAATGTAAAAATTTTATAGTCTAAGTATATACTTTTTAATTATATGATTTATCTATTTTCTTTTTCTTAATTCTTTAAAAAAATCTTTCATTATTTTAGAAGATTCCTCTTCTAATACTCCCCAAACTACATCTACTCTATGATTCAATTTATCATTATCTACTATATTAAATATAGAACCACAACCCCCGCCTTTAAGATCAGGTGCACCAATTACCAATCTATCTATCCTGGAATTAACTATAGCTCCAGCACACATTGGACAGGGTTCTATTGTTACATACATAGTACATCCTGATAATCTCCATCCCCCTAAATAATCTGCTGCATCTTGAATAGCTAATATTTCCGCATGAGCAGTAGGATCATTTAATGATTCTCTGAAGTTATGAGCTGATGCTATTATTTTATTACATTTAACTATAACACAACCTATTGGTACTTCTTCTAAATCATATGCTAATTTAGCCTCTTTAAGAGCTCTTTTCATAAAATATTTTTCCATTTATTTTCCTCATTTTTATTATAAAAGCTCTTTGGAATCTCCAAAGAGCTTATTTATATTATACATAATTTATTATAAAAAACTAGTGGTGCTCCCGAGAGGAATCGAACCCCCGACACACGCCTTAGGAGGGCGTTGCTCTATCCTACTGAGCTACGGAAGCAAATATTAAGTCTTCTATAATTCTATAATATCTTACTAATATTGTCAACTATAAAAATTTTTATCTGAACAACCATCTAAATAATCTTACGAAAATATTAGCTTTTTTAATTTTCTTATTAGAATATAAATCTATATTTTTAGAATTTTTTCCATTTTTATATACTTCCAACATTCCTATTTTTTCTCCTTTTTCTATAGGAAATTTTTGATTTTCATCTAAAATAATTTTAGTTTTTATTTCATCTTCTTTATTTATAAATATATACTTATCTTCTTCTGGAACTACATTAACACTTGAATTTTTAGCTTCATTGATTTTTATATTTATACCTTTGTCTCTTGTTATTATTTCTTCATATTTAAAATTATCTATGGCATAATTTAATAAAGCTTCGCTTTTCTCTTTTCTATCTTTTTTAGATTTTGTTCCCATAATTATTCCTATAATTCTCATTTCCTTATCATTATCTTCATTTACAGGATTAATCATAGTAGATACTAAACAATATCCTGCTCCATCTGTATTTCCAGTTTTAAGTCCATCTACTAAAGGCATATCCCTTAATAATGGATTAGTATTTTCAATATAATCTCTTGAAGATACTTCTATACTTCTTTTATCTGTAATCTTTAATATCTCAGGATAAGTATCTAAAATGTATTTGGCTAATTTATTTATTTCCCTAATTGTCATGATATTTTCAGTACCATCATCTTCTGGCAATCCATTGGTATTAACATATTTAGTGTTTTCAAGACCTAATTCCTTAGCCTTTTCATTCATCAATTTTATAAAAGCATCTTCACTTCCTGCTACATATTCAGCAATAGCTACACAAGAATCATTTCCAGAAGCTATCATTATAGATTCTAAAAGTGTTTTTAACTTAAGTTTTTCATCTTCTTCTAAATAAAAAGTTGAACCCCATTCTTTAGGAGGATTTTCTCCTATAGTGACTATATCTTCATAGTATACTTTTCCTTCTTTTATAGCATCCATAGTTACTGTATATGTCATGAGTTTTGTTATACTTGCAATATTTAATTTTTTATCTATATTGTCACTATATAATATTTCTCCTGTTTCATAATCTGATAATAATACTCCAAATACATCTTTTTCAAATTCTTCACCATAAACTAAAGAACTAAAAGATATTATCACAATTAAAACAATTGTAATTATCTTCTTCATTTTTTCCCCCTATAATCTTTAATTAATCATATAAATATTCATCAACTAAATCTTCCATATTTTCACCTGTAACTCTCTTTATTATATCTATAAAATCTTCTGTAGTAGCATTTTTAAAACTATATTCTTTAAAATATTCTTGGAATATCTTATACAATTCTTTTTTACCATATTTATTTTCAATATCATAAATCATCATTGCTCCTCTAGAATATGCTAAAGGACCATAATCATCCCATCCATTAAATTCATCTAAAGATTTTACTACTGTATTATCTTCAATATAATCCTTAGATATTTCATAATTATTTTCAATACTTTTTTCATAATAATCCTTTGATACATCTTCATCATATTCCTCATAAGCATATAGATATTCTGAATATGTAGCTAATGATTCATCTAACCATGACTCATCTATTTCATCATTACCTACTACTCCATACCACCATTGATGAGCAGTCTCATGAGCTATAATTATTTCCAAAGAGCCAAGAGTATTTTTATTATAATAATCTTCTCCTATATATACAATACCAGGATATTCCATTCCACTAGGGAAACTTGTTTGTACTACACTGTACTGTCCATAAGGATATTTACCATATATATTATTAAAATGATCTATCGACTTAGTAGAATAATCAATAGCAGCTTTTTTAACTTCTTCTTTTACTCCTTCTAAAAAATATAATTTTATAGAAGTCCCATCATGATTTTTAACTATTTTTTCAAACTCTTCACTGGCAACCCACGCAAAATCTCTCATAAGTTGTGATTCAATTTTCCATACTTTATTCTTCCCTTTGTTTTTTTCAGATAATATATTTCCTGAACTAGCTATTTCCATTTCTTTTGGAGCTATTATCTCTACATTATAATTACTCACATCACTATAAAAAGGATCTCCTATACTATAATAGGGATCAAGGTTCCAACCATCATCATCATATACTGCTGCTATAGGATACCAATTCCCAAAATTATAAGTTTTATCCCCATATCCAAATCTATCCTGAGCAGAAGGAAGTTTTGCTGTATATTCCATTTCTATATTTATTTTTTCTCCTGGTTCTAACTTTTCTTTTAAATCTAGTTTTAATATCGTTTTGCCTTCTCCTAAAATTGTATAATTTACTTCATCTCCATTAATTAAAACATTTTTTATATCAATATATCCTGCTTCAAATCCATTAGGATAGGCTGAATCATAATCGCCAAATAAAAAAGGAGCTGTTTCTTTATCTTTAAATGTGTTAGGATATATATGAAAATATACATTCTCCAAAGTTTCTTTCTCATTATTAATATATTTAACCTCTTGATTACCAGTATATATCTTTTCTTCTGGATCAAATTCAATATCAATATTATATTCATTTATTTCATCTAAATTTACACCATTATAATCATCAATAATAAGAGTATTAAAATTTTCTTTCTTATCCCCTTTTACCATTTGTTCTATAGGATTTTCACTACAACCTGATAATCCAATAATTAAAAGAAAAATAATTGATATAATAAATATTTTTCTTCTTAACTTCACCAAATCCCCTCCAATACTTTTCTTAATTTTATTTTACATTATTTTATTAAATAGGATAACCCCTTTATGATAAAAAGAGAGGAATAAATATTCCTCCCTAAAAATCTATGCTTTTTCTATTTTTTCTATTCCATTCATATATGGTCTTAATATTTCAGGAATTACTACGGATCCATCTTTCTGCTGATAGTTTTCTAGTATTGCCGCAGTAGTTCTACCTAAAGCTAATCCAGAACCATTTAATGTATGAAGATATTCTGGTTTATTGGTATTATTATTTCTATATCTTATATTAGCTCTTCTTGCTTGGAAATCTTCAAAATTACTACAAGAAGATATCTCAACATATCTACCATAGCTAGGCATCCATACCTCTAAATCATAAGTTTTAGCAGAAGAAAAACCTAAATCTCCTGTACAAAGTTCTACTACTCTATATGGTAATTTAAGAAGTTGAAGTATTCTTTCTGCGTCATTAGTAAGTTTCTCCAATTCTTCATAAGAATTTTCTGGTTTAACAAACTTCACAAGTTCAACTTTATTAAACTGGTGATTTCTTATAAGACCTCTGGTATCCCTTCCAGCTGATCCTGCTTCTTGTCTAAAACAAGGAGTATAGGCTGTATATTTTATAGGTAAATCCTCTTCATTTAAAATTTCATCTCTATGAATATTAGTAACTGGCACTTCCGCTGTAGGTACTAAGAAAAAGTCCTTAGATGGAATATTAAAAGCATCCTCTTCAAATTTAGGTAATTGTCCTGTTCCAGTCATACTATCTCTATTAACTAAAAATGGTGAAATTATTTCTTTATACTCTCCCTCTAATGTATGAATATTTAACATGAAATTCATTAGAGCTCTTTCTAATGTTGCTCCTAATCCTTTATATAGTGAAAATCTAGCTCCTGTTATCTTAGATGCTCTATCAAAATCTAATATATCTAATTCTGTACCAACATCCCAATGAGCCTTCGGTTCAAAATTAAAAGTAGTTGGTTCCAAACTTTTTCTTATTTCCTTATTATCTTCTTCATTATTTCCTACTTTAACATCAGAATTTGGAATATTAGGCAATTCTAATATCTTTTTATTTAACTCTTCTTCTACTTCCTTTAATTTTCCATCTATATCCTTAATTTTTGCTGATAATTCCTTCATTTCATTCAATACTTCAGATGTATCCTTACCTTCTTTTTTTAACTTAGGTATTTCCTTAGATACTGTGTTTTGTCTTGCTTTCATCTCTTCTACATTTTGTAATATATCTCTTCTTTTCTTATCTAAATCATATACTGAATCTACATCAAATTCGCCTTTTCTAGTATTTAAAGCTCTTTTTACTTTTTCCAAATCATTTCTAATCATTTTTAAATCTAACATTTCATCACTCCTTCTTATATTTAAATTATAAAAACCCCTCATCCCTATATTAAATATAGGGACGAGAGGTTTTATTCCCGCGTTGCCACCCTAGTTGACCATTAATTATTATGATCCCCTTGGTACACTATAACCGGTGCTCGGTTCTACCTTATTTCGGTAAAATGCTCCAGGAGGGATTCAATAATCAATTTCATCGATTCTCACCAATCATCGACTCTCTATAGAAATTGAGATATTTACTACTTCCCTTCAACGCATCTATTTTATTATCGTTAATTGTAGCATATTATTATTTTAATTTCAAGGTTATTTTATATTTTATGTAATTATTTTGTATTTTATTTAAAAGTTCTCTTATAATTATAATATTCCTTAAGAACATTTCTGATAACTAATTTGAGTATCATTTATCATTTAATCCACTTTAACTTTATCATATTCCTTTTTTTATCGAATATCGAACTTGTCTATATTTCTAATAGAATTTTTTCGTATATTTTTTCCTTCTACAGTCAATAATCCTAATAAATAATTCATGAGGGGGTAGTGTTATGAATGAAATAGATGTTTATAGTAAAATTTCGGAACTTAAGGATGTAGATTATAGAAATACATTAGCCATTGCAAGTATTGTTGAAGTATTAGTTGAAAAAGGTATTATAGAAAGAAATGATATTGCTAAAAAATCCCATTTATTAGACTCTATGAGTTTAGAAGAACTTAAAATGATGCGATTAACTAAAAAATAGGATCTCCCATGGAGAACCTATTTTTATTATTACTCTTCAATTGTTCCTTCTGTTTCATTATCTTCTATTTCTAATTCTTCTGTTGTTTTATCGGTTATATTTTCAGTATCTATATCCAATTCACTATTTAATTCATTTAATATTTTTTCTAATTCCTCTATATATTCTCCATACTTAGCCCAATCACCATTTTGAGATGCTTCCTTTGCTTTAATAAATACTTCATTAGCATCTTGAATTGTACTTTCTATTTCTTCAGAGATTTCTCCATCTTCTACATCATCTACTATTTCTTCCCCATCTTCTGTCCCTAACTCACCAAAAATTTTAGATAAAGCTGTATCTAAATTTTTATCCATTACTATCTGATTTTTATAGGCTACTATTACTCTCTTCATTTCTGGAATATTATTTTCATTTTCCGCTTGTATATACACTGGTTCTACATATAATAGTGAATTTTCTATTGGTATAGTAAGTAAATTTCCCCTTAATACTTTAGATCCTTCTTGACTCCATAGACTAAGTTGTGGGGATATATCTGAATCCTGATCTATCTTTGATTCTACTAACATAGGGCCATCTACAGTTATACCTTTAGGAAATTTATATAAATATAGATTTCCATATTCTTCCCCATCATTTCTAGCTACAAATAAGCTACTCATATTAGGCTTTGTAGATGGAGTATAAGGAACAGTCAATACAAATTCTTCTTTTTCTTTTTCAGGAAGTTTAAACATCATATAATTAGGCGTAATAGGAGCTTCTTCACCCATATATATTTCATTTCCTATATTCCAAACATCCTCTGAATTATAAAATACCACTGGATTATTTACATGATATGTTTCATACATTTTTGATTGTATGCTAAATAAATTTTGAGGATACCTTATATGGTTAAATAATCCTTCTGGCATTTCTTCTGATTGTTTAAACAAATCTGGAAAAATTTTATTATAAGTATTTATTATTGGATCTTCCTTATCAAAAATATAAAAGTCTGTATCTCCATTATATGCATCAACTACTACTTTAACTGAATTTCTTACATAATTTATTATTTTTTCTTCTCCAGATGGTTGAGAATATGGATAGTTACTACTTGTAGTATAAGCATCTATTATCCAATATAATTTTCCGTCATCTTGGTTAACTACTAAATATGGATCATCATCATATTTTAAAAACGGAGCTATTTTTCTAACTCTTTCATCTATATTCCTATTTATTAAAATTCTACTATCTGAATTCACATTTCCAGATATCAATATTTTTATATTACCTTCTTTAATTGCATACAATAACTTATTTAATCCATTAAGCTTTATTCCTGCATTTCCTTCATACATTGTTTCAACATTATCTGACCCCTGAGGATAATCAAATTCTGATTCATCAGTATTTGTAATTGTATAATTATTTGTCATTTCTCCAAAATATATTTCTGGTCTTTTTACATTTAAATCTGTATTAGTTTCTGGAGGAATATTTTTCATTAATAAATTTGGTAATCCATTATCTGCTACCGAATTAACAGGAGATAACGTAAATCCATACCCATGAGTATATTTTAAATGTTCATTTATCCATGTCTTTGTTTTTAACTTAGATGTATCCATTTCCCTAGCTGATAAAAATACTTGAGTATATTTACCATCTATATCATATCTATCAATATCTACATCATTAAATCTATAATAATATCTTATTCCTTGTAACTCATTATATATTTGATTTAATGGCCTATAATCATTTATTCTAATATTTTCTATAATTTCATCATTATTTATAATATCTTCTTTAGTTAAATTTTGTTCTACTGGGAACTCATCAACAATAACATCTTTTAATCCATAAGCTTCTTGAGTCATATCTATATTATATTGAATAAATTCTTTTTCCTTTGTTATTTCATCAGGTTCTACTATAAATTGTTGTATTAATCCTCCTCCTACAGAAGTCAATATACCTATTCCAATTAATATAATTGGACCTACTAAAGCTGATTTAAGATTTCTTTTATATGATCCTCTTAATATAGTAATAGCTGCTACTATAGATATTATAGCCATTAATCTATATCCCCATAAAGTAAATTTTACATCAGTAAAACCTGCTCCATAAGCTGCTCCTCTAGAAGAATATAACAATTCAAATGTCTTTAAATAATAATTAATTCCAATTAATATAAATGTAACAAATCCAAATATTCCAATCTTAAATATTGCTTTTTGAAATATTTCTCTATTAATTAATTCTTTAATACTGTTTTTATCTTTAAATTTATCCATATTTAATACATTTTCTGGTCTTTGAAGATTAGGTCTTCTAATGGATACTAATAGTAAATAAAATATTATAGTTGCTATAATTAAAATAAATAATAAAAATAACATTAAGGATATTATTTCATTAAATAATGGCATCTTAAATATATAAAAACTTATATCTTTATTAAATATTGGATCTTTTAAATCAAATGTTGAAGCTTTCATGAAATTTAATACATTTAACCACAAATCATTAGTAAATAGAGTAGATATTAGCACCCCTATAATTGCAGATAGAATTCCTA
This sequence comes from Anaeromonas gelatinilytica, assembly GCF_016820635.1. GTDB lineage: Bacteria > Bacillota > Clostridia > Tissierellales > SIT17 > Anaeromonas > Anaeromonas gelatinilytica. Next base: position 13,806 of record NZ_WSFU01000001.1, read on the forward strand.
AGACAATATTAAATCTTTTTTCACCAAAATTTGGTGGGTTAATATTAGCTTCATTATAGTAATTTTTTTTAGATGATATAAAATAAAAATATATCATTCCAAATAAAATTAAAAATAATGGTATACCTATCTTTAATTGAGTTAATAATTTTGTTAAAAAAGTTTTAGTATATCCTAATTCCTTAAACCATTGATAATCAATTATAAACCCTACAATACTAGAGAACGAAATAACTACTAAAAATAATATAGCTATTACTGTAAATATTATAAACTTTCTCTTATTCTTCATCCTCTCAACCCCTTTCATTGATTAAATAATATAATACTTATATCATTATATTACACAAATATTTATTGTGAAAATTTTTAACTATCTATTTGCATATCTCCTTTTTTAATCCACACTTTATTTCTCATTATTAATGTAATATTATAATACCAAATACTACTGTAGATATTGTCCTTAAATTTCTTCCTCCTATTGTATCTATAGCTATAACTTATTATTTTATGTGGATTATATTATTAAAAATTACTCTTCGATTAGATATTTTTTTAATTTTAATTTGTTCTTTATTTTGTTAAAAATTTCTTCACTAGGTACTTCAATTGTATGAATATGAACTCCATCAGTCAATGTTGATAATGGTTCCGCATTATTTTCTTTTAATCTTTTCATAAATTCACTTACATCTATCCTAGATGAAATCATTAACTGACCTTTTATTTCTCCATATATAGGATGTTCTACTATTACATCTAATATTTTACCACCTAAATCAACTATAATATTTAATTCTTCTTCTATATCTTCATTATTTTGATGTTGAGATACAATTGTTCTTCTAATTCCCAAAGGTTCTTTATTAACCATAATATAACCATTAGGAGTAGCTATTATATCAATACCTCTTGCTCTTAATATAGCTATATCCTGTACGATAACTTGACGACTTACATTGAATTTTTCAGCTATTTCTGCTCCCTTTATAGCTTCTTTATATGTATTTAATATTTCTATTATACTTTCTCTTCTATCATTTCCATTCATATGTATCACCTCTAATTCATAATTATATCATAAATATTAATAGGCTAAGGATATCCTTAGCCTATATTTTTTATTTAATTAAATATTTCTTCATTTCTTCGGGTACATCTTCATTTATACACTCCATAGAAATAATAAATTCAACATCAGATTTTTCAATTATCTTTTCTAGATTTTTTATAAATTTTTCTAATAAATAAAAATCTAATTCTACTATTTTATATAATCCATCAATATATACCTTTTGAATATCATAATCTGTAGCAATAATTCCACATAAAAAACCATGGAAAGAATTAATACTTGTAATATCAAAATCCATGGCGCTAATATATCTTATTTTATGTTTTAAATCTAATGTATGTCTTTTATTTGCTTCAATAAACACAATACACCCGTTAATATTGTTTACATCATCATTTGCCATACTTATAAGCCTTTTTGTTTTTCCTGAACCTTTCTTTCCACAAATAAAATTAACCATTTTTATCTGCCTCCCATTTTTTATTTTAAATAATTTAAAATAATTTTTATTAATATGTTCATGTTTAACTTTAGGCATTAATTTTAAAGATATATCACTCTTATTAATATTATTCATTACTAATGCTAAAAATCCTTTAATTTTTTTATTATCCTTTATTTTGCTCTTGAAAATTTAAATTCAAATCCTTTATTTTATCTATTATTTCTTTACTGTCACTAAAATAAAATACTTTTTCATCATATGTATTAATATATATGTAATTTCTTCCACTATCATCTAAATCATTTAATGCTAAATAATACATTTCTCCTTCTTTTTCTGCTACAAATTCATTCTTTTCATTTAACATATCTAATATAAGATCTAATGTTTCTAATTCTTCATCTTTATTTTTTTCCATAATATAACACTCCTTTAGTAATATTATACTTTATATTATACTAGAATATAAATAAATATAATGTTATACTAGTATATACAATTTAAGGGAGGAATTAAAGTGAATACTGGAAGAAAAAAAGGAATTAGGATTATTACTATTATAGTAGTTAGTGTAATGCTTCTTGTTCCTATATTATCTATTATATTAAACCTTACATCATATTAAAATTAAGAAAATCATGATGGTCATATTCATGAAATTCCCATTATTACTATAAAAAATATAAAAACTATAGAAAATCAAGATAATTAATTATCTTGATTTTTATTTTGTTCTCTTATGATATCATCAATTAAATCATTTTGTAAAATAATTCTTGACTCCTCTATCTCTGATATTGCTCTTTCATAATCTTTTCTACACTTTTCAATATCTATAGATTTCTTAGTTTCTCTATCCCATGCCATGCTATTTTCAAATATTCCATCCTCAGACATTTCAAAAACTTTTTCATCATCTATAAAAGATCCCTCATGTACATAATATTGATTAGCAACAAAACCTCTTTTAGTATTAAATAAATCATTTCCGAATCTTTTACCTTTATTATTTTTTATACCCAATAAATTTAATATAGTAGGAAATATATCTATTTCTCCTCCTACTGTCTCATTTATTTCACTTATTTCAGAATTAGGTAAATGAAATATTAAAGGTATATTCATAAATTCATCAAATTTATATTCCACATTTAAATAATCTTCCACTATTTTTTCATTATCTGATCTAGCTGGATATAAACCTGAATGATCTCCATATACTACAATTAATGAATCTTCATATAATCCTTCTTTTTTTAATCCTTCAATAAATTGACCAAAAGCTTTATCTGCATAATGTATACTTTGAATATAATTTCCAAAAAGTGTTCCTTTATGTTCTTCCATAAGTTCTATATCTACTAATCCTTCAGGTATTTCATACGGATGATGGCTTGTAACTGATATTACCATAGAATAAAAAGGAGTATCCACATTCTTAAGATGTCTTATTGTTTGTTCATAAAAATCCATATCATTTAACCCAATATTTATTATATCTTCTTGTTCATAATTAAAATTTTCTAAACTAATAAAATTATCAATTCCTATTTTAGGGTACATATCCTTCCTAGACCAAAATTTTTCATCATTACCATGAAATGAATAAGTAGAATAACCATTTTCTTTTAAAATCATAGGTAAAGAATAATAATTATTTTCATTATAATGATTAAATATAGATAAATTATTAGTTGGATATAAAGAATTATTTACTACAAATTCTGCATCAGAAGTATTTCCAGGGCCTACTTGTTGATAAAAATTATTAAAATATATACTATCTTTTTTAATTAATTTATTTAAATTAGGAGTAAGTACTTGTCCATTATATTCATCATTAATTAAAAAATTCTGTAATGATTCAAATTGTACCATAATTATGTTCTTTCCTTTAGCTATTCCATTATATTTTTTATAATTTTTTTCATCTCTGTTTGTATTTTTAGTAATCTTTTTTACTTCATCATCTATATCTTTTTCTGCAATAACTTCTTCTTCTTTATTTATTAATTGAGTATATATATCATATATATGATAAGTAAATATACCATAATTATTATAAGCATATGTAGTATTTCCTTTTATAAATGGAATAGGTATTATAACAATTAAAATCAATATAGGGATTATTATTTTAAAGATTTGTTTGTATTTATTTTTAATCTTAATATATTTTATAGATTTCTTCTTTAAATATATTCCTAGAGGTATTAGATCAATTATCATAATAAAATATGCAGGTCTTAAAATAAAAAATATACTTTTCCATATAGTTGGTACATTACCTACAAAGAGTAATGTTGTTATAGATGGTAAAAAACCATAATATTGGTAATATATTAAATCTACAAATAATATTATAGCTATTAAAAAATGAACAATAAAAACTACTCTCTTCACTTTTTTAGATTTCATCATTAAAACTATACTATATGCTATTATAATAGCCGGAATAGTATATAAAAAAGTACTAATTATATTTTTTTCCTGAGTAAAAAAATATAATAACAATACTTTTAATAAAGATATTATAAACATTATTTCTATTATTCTATTTATTGATTGTATTTTTTTATTTTTATAAATATGAAATTTAAACATAATATTTTCCCTTCTTAAAATATCTTTTTTCTAATCTTATTATAATATACTTTATACCAATATTAGTTTAAATTTCCATTACAATTTTAAAAAACACAATAAAAAATCTAGCAACGTCCTACTCTCCCAGGCAGTCACCCGCCAAGTACCATCAGCGCTG
>NZ_WSFU01000021.1 GCF_016820635.1 Anaeromonas gelatinilytica
GTAAAAGGTATGATGGATAGAAAGAAAGCAGAAGAGATGAATTATTTATATTGGAGATTGTAGATGATAATGTAATTTTATTTTAAAGTTGATTAGAATAGATAATAATTTAAAATCAACATAATTGGGGTTGATATAAATTAAAGTTTTACAAATATGTTCATATTATATTGGTTCAAAATTGTATCAAAGATTATTTGATTCGTTAGAAGAAATTAATGTTAAAGAAGATGTTTATGTTTTTACAGATAGAAATTATAATATAGACAATGAATATAGTTCAAATATATATATATCTAAATCTTATGATAAGATTGATAGATTTTTATTTCATTTAAAGCATACAAAAGTTTTAAATGACATTCAAAGAAAATTAAAAATTAATAATTATACTATTATGCATGCTCATTCATTGTTTTCAAATGGTTATATAGCATATAAATTAAATCAAAAATACAAAATTCCATATATAGTGGCGGTAAGAAATACTGATATAAATATCTTTTTTAAGAAAATGATACATTTAAGAAGATTAGGAATTAAAATATTTAAAAATGCTGAGAAGATAGTATTTTTATCAGAATCTTATAAAGAATATACTTTAGATAAATTTATTCCTGCAAAACATAAAAAAGAAATTAAAAATAAAGCTATAGTTATACCTAATGGAATAGATAAATTTTGGCTAAACAATAAAGCTGAAGAAAGTTTCAAATCAAAATATAAGAAAACAAATCTTATATATGTAGGGAATATAGATAGTAATAAAAACATAGAAACTACTGTAAAAACTTGTAAATTGTTAATAGAACAAGGATATAAAGTAAATTACAAAGTTATTGGAAAAGTAAAAAACAAGAACTATATGAATATTATTGAGAAATATGAGTTTATAAAATATATACCTTATTGCCAAAAGGAAGAGCTTATAGAGTATTATAGAAATTCAGATATATTTATAATGCCTTCAAAACATGAAACCTTTGGACTTGTGTATGCAGAGGCTATGTCTCAAGGACTTCCTGTTATTTACACTAGAGGACAAGGTTTTGATGGACAATTTAATGAAGGGGAAGTAGGATATTCAGTTGATTGTATGGATGAATATGAAATTGCTGATAAAATTTTGAAAATTAAAGAAAACTATAGTGAAATATCTAATAGATGTATTAAATTAGTGGATAGGTTTGATTGGGATAATATATCTGAACTTTATTCTGAGGTATATGATTAATTTAGGGTGAAATATGAAAATCTTAATATTAAATGTCGAATATTATTGATCATAATGTAAGAATTATTATAAAAATATGAATATGAATAAATACATATTATCTGTTGACTTTAAAGTTATATTTTTATAGAATAAGGATGTAAATACTGAAAGAATGAATTTTACTTTTGATTCTTGGATTTTATTAGACGGAACTTTGATAGAAAATGATGAAGTTAAGATCATTTCAGGACTTTTAGTAGGACTTGAAGAACAAATAGTTAAAGTCAACAAGAGAAAAGGATATTGATGTTAGGTTTAGTGTAGTTGGAAAAGTGAAAGATAAAAAGGTATTTTGTAGAATTAAAGATTTGGATTATGTGAATTATTTAGGTTTTAAAACAAAAGATGAATTTATTCGAATATACAGAGAAAATGATATTTTTGTATTACCATCTATTAATGAGACTTTTGGTTTAGTATATGCAGGGGCAATGAGCCAAGGGCTACCAGTTGTATATACTAAAGATCAGGGTTTTGATGGTCAATTCAAAGATGGAATAGTTGCATTTTCTGCTAATCATAAATGCCCCACCGAAATAGCAAAAAAAATAAATGGCTTGGTTGCTAACTATAAAACACTATCCTTAAGTTGTGTTAATAACTCAAGTTTTTAAAAACGGAGAGATATCTGTAATAAATATATAAGAATATGGTATAACAATGAATAATTTATCTAATTTAAATTTTAAAGTTTAGGAATGGGGGTATTTATGAAAATTAGTTACGTAATTTTACATTATCAAAATATAGATATAACGATTGAGTGTATAAAATGCTTAGATAAAGGTAAAGGTGAGGACTCGAATATAATAATTGTTGATAATGGGTCACCAAATAATACAGGTTTAGAAATTAAAGAAGCCTATCAATCAAGAAAAGATATTTTTGTTATTCTTAATAATCAAAATTTAGGTTTTGCAAAAGGGAATAATATTGGATATCTTTTTGCTAAAGAACAAATTAAAGCTGATATTATCATTGTGATGAATAATGATATACTTATTAACGATAGGAAGTTTGAAAGTAAATTAATGGAATTAGTTTCATCTAAAAGTGCTGATATAATTGCGCCGGATATAGTTTCTAAAGATAATGTCCATCAAAATCCTCATAGGATAAAAAAGTTAGGTAATTTAAGGATTATAAAAAGACTTTTATTATACAATATCGTTTTAGTATTTATTAAGTTCGGATGGTTTAAAGAGCATTTAATTAAATTTGTTAATAATTATTCTTCCAAAAGAAAAGCAAGTAAAGATTTCATTGATTATGATATGGGAGATATAGTTCCCCATGGTTCATGTATAATTTATACCAAGAATTATATTGATAAAGAGACAATTGCTTTTGTTCCTAGAACATTTTTATTTTCTGAAGAAGATTTACTATATGATTATATTCAAAAAAAGAATTACAAAATCATGTATTTTCCTGAGATTAGTGTTTTACATTTAGAAGATGCATCTATTAATTACGGTCGTAATTCTAGCTTGGAAAGATTTTTATTTAATATGAGAAATAGAAGGAACTCACTGTTTATGATTTTGATAAACAGGTGTTTTTCTTATAAAAATCAATAAGAAAAAATTGTTATCGTAGGTTGTGGTGAATATTCTAGTTTGGGAGAATCGTTTAGTGGGTAATTATGTCAGTACTGATCTCAGCATTTCAGAAAAGTCATTGGCGCATTGGCTGTGAAAAGTAGCTTAAACAAAAAGATGTTATTTATAGAATTATATAAGCTCAAATAAGTAACTTACCAGACTATCGGCTCAAAGTGCTCCAGAATATTCATGTAAAGAGGTGAATTGATGTATAGCAGCTACTGTTTTAGTAAAAAAATGCTAATGAACATATCATTATATGTAATCTTAATATCAATTATTGGTTTTTCTAATAGTGGAAGTGGATTTTTATATCTACCTGAAGTCTTTGATAGTTTTTCCACCCTATTAATGATGTCATCTTTACTAATAGCATTTCTTATAGCTTTTAGCAGTCAGATCAAAGTAAATATGATATTATTAATGGGTTTCTTATTTCATATTATTATAGTTATACTTTCTTTATTATCAAATAAAGTCGATGTATTTGGGACTGTATATAGGTTAAATGTTAGTATTATTCCTTTTTTCATGATTGTAATTTCATCCTACATTTCAAAATATGAAGAAGCTGAAGAAATATTAAATCGCATCTTGTCCATGTTTACAATTTGGCTATCACTACAGACAATCGGAACAGTATTAACTACATATTATCAAAATGGTATATTATTAAAAAAGGAAATGGCCGTATCCATTGGAGGTTCAAATTTCATTGCTGCATTGCTACTTGTGTGTGTAACCTATTTTCTTTTATTACCTAAGAAAGAAAACTCAAAAAAGCACAAAGTAGTATTTTTATTTGGATTTATAGGCCTTGTATTTACATTTTCTTTTGGTAGTATTGTTACATTTATTCTTATTGTTTATTTATACTATTTAACTCAAAAAAAAGCTACTCTAACAATGGTTTTAATATCAGTTTTTGTGTTTGGAATTGTTATCATGCTATATAATGGTTTGTTAGTCGAGATGTTTTCAAATACAGTTTTTAATGATTTTATATACAAAGCTACTTTTAAAATACAACAAATATCTCTTGGTAATTATGATGCAGCTTTTGCTGGAAGAGGTGCTGTTTATAAAAGTAAACTGGAATTAATTACTGAGAAAGTAATTTTGGGATATGGTACAAATGTTGAATCAGCTGGTCAAATTAGAAGTCATAACTGGATATTAGATAGTTTAATTTATACAGGTGTGATAGGTACTTTTTTATACTTGTTTTTGATTGGATATTTGTTAATAAAAATTAGAAAAGGGAGACATTTAATCAATAATGGAAACTCTGCATATTTTGCGTTAATAGCTGGTATTATTCACGGATTTATTGAGCCTAATTTTTTTAGTAAGCCTTTTGACTTTATTTGGTGGTTATTAGCTTTGGTTACATTCTATTCAATAGAATCAAATGATCAAAATAATAGAAATCAAAAATTTGTTACTATACAAGAGATTGTGAAGTGATTTGCAAGGAGGATTTAGATGAAAGGAATAGTTTTGGCAGGAGGATCAGGAACTAGATTATACCCGCTTACAATGGTTACTTCGAAACAATTATTACCAGTTTATGACAAACCTATGATCTATTACCCGCTTTCTGTCCTTATGTTAGCAGGTATCAAAGATATATTAATTATCTCAACTCCACATGATTTACCTAATTTTAAAAGACTGTTGGGTGATGGAAGTCAATTTGGTATTAATCTTGAGTATGCAGAACAACCTTCGCCAGATGGGTTAGCACAAGCTTTTATTATTGGAGAAGAGTTCATCGGTGACGATAATGTGGCCATGATTCTGGGAGATAATATCTATTATGGCAATGGATTTACTCCTATCCTAAAAGAGGCGGCAGAAAATGCTCAAAACGGTAAGGGAACAATTTTTGGATATTATGTTCATGATCCTGGACGATTTGGAATAGTTGAATTCGATGAAGAAGGGAAGGTAATATCGGTAGAAGAAAAGCCACAGAATCCAAAGTCTAATTATTGTATTACTGGACTTTATTTTTATGACAATAGAGTAATTGATTTTGCTAAAAAGGTTAAGCCTTCAGCGAGAGGTGAGCTTGAAATAACTGATTTGAACAGAATGTATCTTGAGGATGATACTCTTAATGTAAAATTGCTTGGAAGAGGGTATGCGTGGCTTGATACCGGTACTATGGATAGCTTAATTGAAGCAGCCGAGTTTGTGCAAATGATTGAAAAGAGACAGAGTATAAAAATTTCTGCCTTAGAAGAAATTGCTTATCATAACGGTTGGATTGATAAAAAAACCCTTTTAGCATCAGCTGAAAAGTATGGGAAATCTCCTTATGGAGAACATTTAAAGAAGGTTGCTGAAGGTAAAATAAGATATTAAGTGAGGTTACTCAATGAATATTATAAAAACGGAAATTGAAGATGTTTTGATAATTGAACCAAGAGTTTTTGGGGATCATCGTGGATGGTTTACTGAAACATATTCAAAAATGAAATTTTTAGAATTAGGTATTGATTTAGATTTTGTTCAAGATAATCAATCTATGTCAGCGCAGAAGGGAACATTGAGAGGCTTACATTTTCAAACAAATCCTAAAGCGCAAACAAAATTGGTAAGGTGTACAAAGGGGGAGATTTTAGATGTAGCTGTCGATTTAAGAAAGGGATCATCCACATATAAAAAATGGGTAGGTGTTGAATTATCAGAACATAACAAGAGACAGCTATTAATCCCTAAAGGTTTTGCTCATGGATTCTTAACATTAACAGATGATGTAGAAGTTCAATATAAAGTTGATGAATATTATGCACCAGAGTGCGATAGAAGCATTAGATTCGATGATCCTGAAATCGGAGTAGAATGGGGGATTAAGGAACCAATACTTTCAGAGAAAGATTTAAATGCTCCCGTATACAGAGAAAGTGATGTGGATTTCAGTTTAAAATTTTTTGTTACTGGAGCAAATGGTCAACTTGGTCATGATGTAGTTATGAAACTGAAAGAAATGAATCTTGATGTTATTGCTCCTGGAAGAGAAGAGTTTGATCTTACAAATGAACAGGAAGTCAAGACCTACATCTTAAAGGAAAGACCAGATATAATTATTCACTGTGCTGCTTACACTGCAGTTGATAAAGCTGAAGAAGAGAAAGATTTGTGCTATACAATTAATGTAGAAGGAACTAAGACCATTGCTGAATCAGCTAAAGAGATTAATGCGAAGTTAGTTTATATAAGTACAGATTATGTGTTTGATGGATTGGGGCAGGATCCACATATTGAAGATAAAGAAACGAATCCAGTGAATTATTATGGATATACAAAAGAACAAGGCGAAAAGAATGTAAGAGAATTAACAGAAAAATATTTTATTGTAAGAACATCATGGGTGTACGGATCAAACGGAAATAATTTTGTTAAGACAATGCTTAAATTAGCAGAAACAAAAAATGAAATCAATGTAGTTAGTGATCAAATTGGTGCACCTACATACACAAAAGACTTGGCTGAATATATTTTGAACTTAGTTCAAACTAATCAATATGGGACATATCACGGAGTCAACGAGGGATATTGTAGCTGGTGTGAATTTGCAAAATCAATATTTGAGAAATCTGGAATTGAAGTCAAAGTAAATCCTATCTCTACTGAAGAATATCCAACTAAAGCTAAGAGACCCTTGAATTCAAGATTATCTAAAGAGAATACAGATAAGGCTGGAGTTATTAGATTGCATCGATGGCAGGATGCGTTGGATCGTTTTATAGATAATCTCAATTATTGTAAAAGGGGTTAATACATTGAATGGTAAAGTAATAAATTTCATAAAAAACTTTTCTTATACATTATCATCAAATTTAATCTCTTTAATTATTTCAACTTTAGTTGTATTGATAGTACCTAAATTAGTTGGTGTTGAAGAATATGGCTATTGGCAGCTTTATCTGTTTTATGCATCATATGTTGGATTCTCACATTTTGGATGGAATGATGGTATATATTTAAGATATGGTGGAGAAGAATATGTAAAGCTAGATAAGAAGCTGTTTTTTTCACAATTTTATATGTTGATGGGAACACAAATAATTATCGCGGGAGTAATTTTTATTGCGACTCAGATTTTCATAGCGGATGTCAATCGAATTTTTATACTTCAAACGACTGGGATTTGTTTGCTGTTTACAAATGTACGTAATATGTTGATTTTCGTGTTGCAAGCAACAAATCGTATAAAGGAATATGCACAGGTAACGATGATTGGTCGGATATTATATTTTTCAATTATTATTTTATTTCTTTTGATAGGAATTAGGGAATATAAATTAATGATTATCGCAGACCTTATTGGGAGATTTATTTCTTTATTGCTAGCTATGTATTTTTGTAAAGATATCGTATTTAAAAAAATGTCATCATTTTATTTTAGTTTCCAAGAAACGTTTGAAAACATTAGTGTAGGAATGAAATTGATGTTTGCTAATATTGCAAGCATGTTAATTATAGGAGTAGTAAGATTTGGAATTGAGCGAAGCTGGGATGTTGAAACATTTGGGAAAGTATCTTTAACATTAAATGTATCAAATTTGATGATGCTTTTTATAAATGCTGTTGGCATCATCATGTTTCCAATTTTAAGAAGAACAGATGAGAAAAAGCTTCCTGGAATTTATTCTGTGATGAGAGACTTTTTAATGGTAGTGCTATTAGGACTATTAGCAGGATATTATCCTTTAAAAACTCTATTATCTACTTGGCTTCCTAAATATTCAGAGAGCTTAATGTATATGGCACTTGTTTTTCCAATGTTTATATATGAAGGTAAGATGGCTTTATTGATTAATACCTATTTGAAAACATTGAGAAAAGAAAAGTTAATGCTTAAGATTAATTTAGTTTCTGTTTCCCTAAGTTTATTCTTCACATTATTAACTACGATTATTTTTCAAAATCTAGATCTGGCAATTCTATCAATAGTAGTTTTGTTAGCAATTAGATCTATACTAGCAGAGCTTATTTTATCCAATATTCTTAAAATTAATATGGTAAGAGATATTTTATTAGAACTATCATTGACGGTAGTATTCATATTGTCTGGATGGTATATAAATTCTTGGGTTACAGTATTATTTTATGGTACTGCATACATTACTTATCTGAGTATAAAAAGAAAAGATATTAGTGAGACTATCGTTTCAATTAAAATGTTAATGAAAGCTTAGGAGGATTAACGAAATGAAAAATATTTTAGTAACAGGTGGTGCAGGTTTTATTGGAAGCAACTTTGTAAAGTTAATGCTTGAAAAGTATCCAGATTATAAGATTATTAACATTGATGCCCTTACATACGCAGGGAATCTAGAGAATCTTAAAGATATCGATGGAAATCCAAATTATGAGTTTATAAAAGTCGATATTAGAGATAGAGAAAAAATTGAAGAAATTTTTAGGAATAATGATATCACATCAGTTGTAAACTTCGCTGCAGAATCTCATGTAGATAGAAGTATTGAGGAACCAGAAGTGTTCTTAACAACAAATATCATTGGTACTCAAGTGCTCTTAGATTCAGCTAAGAAATATTGGAAAGTGAATCCAAATGATAAGTATTGCAAAGAATATAAACCAGGAGTTAAATTTCTGCAAGTTTCTACTGATGAAGTATATGGTGCTCTTGGAGAAATAGGTATGTTTGTTGAAACCATGCCACTCATGCCCAATAGTCCATATTCAGCTTCTAAAGCAAGTGCAGATATGATTGTAAGAGCTTATTATGAGACTTTTGGTATGCCAATTAATGTTACTCGTTGTAGTAATAACTATGGTCCCTATCAATTTCCAGAAAAATTAATACCCCTTATGATAAATAATTGTTTAAAGGAAAAAGAGTTACCTGTTTATGGAGATGGTATGCAAGTAAGAGATTGGTTACATGTATCAGATCATTGTTCCGCAATAGATATAGTACTTCATGAAGGGCAAGATGGAGAAGTTTATAATGTTGGGGGGAATAATGAGAAGGCGAATATTGAAATTGTAAAGTTAATTATTAAGACTCTTGGTAAATCAAAAGATTTAATTGAATATGTTAAAGACAGACCAGGTCATGATAGAAGATACGCTATTGATAATACTAAAATAACAACTCAATTAGGATGGAAACCTGTATATACTTTTGAACAAGGAATTAAAGAGACTATCGAATGGTATTTAAATAATACAGAATGGATTGAAAATATAATATCTGGTGATTATACAAATTATTATGAAAGTATGTATTCTAAAATAAATAATTAAAATTAATAAATAAAGAAAGATATATTATATTAAAACGATAAAGTATTTAAATATGTATTATATATATGATTATTGAAAGGTAGGTATGAAAAAATACCTACTTTTTTAATTGTAAAATAAAAATTTAATAGTTCGATACCTTGCCTATATAAATATATTAATATAAAATATACTTAGCAATAATAATTTTATAATCATAATTAGGAAGAAGTGAGGATATGCAAAAGCAAAAGAGAATAGCCATATTATTATTTACTGATATTATACTTATAAGTGCTACGTATTTATTATCATTTTATTTAAGATTCGATTTGAGTGTACCAAAAGGAATGATGACATTATATATTGATAATATAATTATTATAACATTAATAAAGATAATAATTTTTAGTTTATCTGGTATATATAATAGTCTTTGGAGATATGCAAGTATAGATGAATTAGTTCAAATAATAAAAACTACAATAATAGCAAACGCAGCAGTTATTAGTTATATGTATATAAGGAGTATTCATTTTCCTAGAAGTATATATTTAATGACTACTATACTAGATATTATGCTTATTGGTGGAGTCAGATTCAGTTATAGAGTATTGAGAAGAATGAAGAATGATGGATTAAATATAACTATAGATACTGAAAGAAAAAGAGTCATGATAGTAGGAGCTGGGGATGCTGGAGCCATGGTTATAAAAGAATTTAAAAATCATAAGAATTTAAATAGTGATCCAGTAGTATTAATAGATGATGATAAATCTAAAGAAGGTAGAAAAATTCATGGGGTACAAGTTAGAGGTCAGAGATATGATATTAGAAGTCAAGCTATAAAAAATGATATAGATGAGATAGTTATTGCAATGCCTTCAGCTAGCAAGTCAGAAATAAAAGAAATATTAGAAGAGTGTAAAGAGACTAAATGTAAGGTAAAAACTTTACCAGGAATATATGAACTTATAGATGGTAAGATAAGTATAAAACAACTTAGAAATGTAAAAATAGAAGATTTGTTAGGCAGAGATGAGATTATTTTAGATACAGAACAAATAAATGAATATATAAGAGGAAAAAGAGTATTGATAACTGGTGGAGGAGGGTCTATAGGATCGGAGCTATGTAGACAGATAGCAAGATTTTTACCAAAAGAACTTGTAATATTAGATATATATGAAAATAATGCATATGATTTACAGAATGAATTAAAGAGAAAATATGAAGACTTGAATCTTAAAGTAATAATAGCTTCTATTAGAGATAATCGTAGAATTAATAGTATAGTAGAAAGATTAAGACCTAATGTAATATTTCATGCAGCAGCTCATAAGCATGTACCCTTAATGGAATCAAATCCTCATGAAGCAGTTAAGAATAATATATTTGGAACTTTTAATGTAGTTAGAGCTGCAGATAAATATGGAGTAGATAAATTTGTAATGATATCTACAGATAAGGCAGTAAATCCTACTAATATAATGGGAGCTACTAAAAGACTTTGTGAAATGATAATACAATCTATTGATAAAGTAAGTAATACTGAATTTGTTGCGGTTAGGTTTGGAAACGTTTTAGGAAGTAATGGCAGTGTAATTCCTCTATTCAAAAAACAGATTGCTGAAGGAGGACCTGTTACTGTAACTCATGAGGATATTATAAGATATTTTATGACTATACCAGAAGCAAGTCAATTAGTATTGCAAGCTGGAGCAATGGCTAATGGAGGAGAAATATTTGTTCTTGATATGGGAGATCCAGTGAAAATTATAGATTTAGCTAGAGATTTGATAAGGTTATCCGGATTTGAACCTGATAAAGAAATTCCTATAAAGATAGTGGGACTTCGTCCAGGAGAAAAATTATACGAAGAATTACTTATGGATGAAGAAGGATTAGAATCTACTACTCATGAGAAAATTTTTATAGGACAGCCTATATTTAGTGATTATAAAGTATTGATCAAAAAGTTAAGGAATTTAGAAGAAGCGATGTGTTTTAAATCTAATAATGAACTTAAAAAAGAAATTGGTAAATTGGTTCCCACATATAAGAGACCAGAGGATATAAATAATGTTAGGAAATTAGATATAGATAAAGAAATTGTTGCAAGTAAAAATAGTAAATAATTTTCCTTAATATAAAATATAACCTTAAAACAGCTTAGAAGATGAAATGACATTTTCTAAGTTTTTTGGCTCTTTGTCAATAGTTGGGGTGGGTATTCCTTTGAATACTTGCCCTTATCTAGTTTGTAGAGATTTTATAGCCATGTTTTATTTATATTTTAAAATTAAGAAAAATGATTATAACAAATAAACTTAACTGCCATTTAGGCTTTGAAAATGATAATACATTAAATATATTAAAGTTTAATGTAGATGTAAAATATTTAGCAAAGTATACTCAACTTTTTTATATGAATAATAAATTAAAAGAAAAAGAATTTAATTGTAAAAAATAGATAGTTAGTTTTAAAATATATAGGAGGCAATAATATGAAAAAAGTATTAGTTACTGGAGCAGACGGCTTCATTGGAAGTCACTTAACAGAAGAATTAGTAAAACAAGGCTATAAATTAAAAGCCTTTGCATATTATAATTCTTTCAACTCGTGGGGATGGTTAGATACATTACCTAAAGACATTATGAATGAAATAGAAGTATTTACTGGAGATATCCGAGATCCCAATGGTGTAAGAGAAGCCATGAAGGGAATAGATGAAGTGTTTCATCTTGCGGCGTTAATTGCTATTCCTTTTAGTTATCACTCGCCAGATACCTATGTAGATACAAATATTAAAGGAACCTTAAACGTATTACAAGCGGCAAGAGATTTAGAAATATCAAGGTTACTCATTACATCAACATCGGAAGTATATGGAACAGCTCAATATGTTCCGATAGACGAAAAACATCCTTACCAAGGACAATCTCCATATTCAGCAACTAAGATAGGTGCTGATAGATTGGCTGAATCTTTTTATAGAAGCTTTAATATGCCTATTACGATTGTTCGTCCATTTAATACTTATGGTCCAAGACAATCAGCAAGAGCTGTTATACCTACAATTATTACCCAACTTCTAGCAGGAAAAGAAGAAATTAAATTGGGTTCATTAACACCAACACGAGATTTCAACTTTGTAAAAGATACAGCAAATGGATTTATGGAGATTGCTAAATCTGATAAGACAATAGGTGAAGAAATCAATATTGCAACTCAACAGGAGATTTCAATCGGTCAATTAGCAGAAGAATTGATTCGCCAAATCAATCCGAAAGCAAAGATTGTTTGTGATGAACAAAGATTAAGACCAGAAAAGAGTGAAGTGAATAGACTTTTGGGATCTAATAAAAAAATTATGGGACTAACAAAATGGAAACCTCATTACACTTTTGAGCAAGGCTTAGCAGAGACAATAGAATTCTTCAAGAACAATTTAGATCAATATAAGATAGACATTTACAACATTTAAATGGGAGGTGTTCAGATGAGCCAAAAATTCATTCCTTTATCAGTTCCAAATTTGAAAGGGAAAGAACTTGAGTATGTTGCACATGCGGTGGAAACAGAATGGGTGTCGACAGGCGGTCCTTATGTAAATGATTTTGAAATGAAAGTAGCAGAATATGCACATTGCAAGGGAGCTGTTTCCTGTCAGAATGGAACATCAGGACTTCACATAGGACTTGAAGTTTGTGGAGTCACAAAAGATGATGAAGTCATTGTTCCAATACTTACTTTTATTGCAGCTGTTAACCCGGTGAAGTATATTGGTGCTGAACCGGTATTTATGGATTGTGATGATTCACTTACCATGGATGTAGCTAAATTAAGAGCATTTTGTGAAAATGAGTGTAGTTTTGATGATGGTAAACTAACTAATAATGCTACTAAAAAGCATGTTAAGGCATTATTAGTGGTTCATATATTTGGTAATATGGCTGATATGGAAGGTATCATTGATATTGCAGAAAAGTACAACCTTAGAGTAATAGAGGATGCTACAGAAGCTATCGGAACCTATTATCTTAATGGGAAATATAAAGACAAGCATGCTGGGACAATCGGTGATGTAGGTATATATTCTTTTAACGGAAATAAAATTATAACTACTGGTGGCGGTGGAATGATTGTTTCCAATAATGAAGAACTACTAAAGCGAGCCAAGTATCTTACAACCCAGGCAAAGAGCGATGAGCTTTATTATACCCACGATGAGATTGGATATAATTACCGAATGACTAATCTCCAAGCAGCATTGGGTCTTGCGCAGCTTGAGCAGTTAGAAGGTTTTATTCAAACCAAAAAAGAAAATTATGAATTTTATAAAAGTGAAATCGATAAGATTCCAGGATTAAGAATTTTAGAATTTAAAGATAATATTAGGTCTAATTATTGGTTTTATGCTTTATATATTGACGAGTCCTATTCAATAAACCGGGATCAAGTCATCCAATATTTAGCTTCAAAGAAAGTTCAGTCAAGGCCGATTTGGGGTCTTATAAGTGATCAAAAACCTTATGAAGGAAGTCAGATATTTAAAATTGAGAAAGCAAAAGAATATTTAGAACATGTAGTGAACATTCCATGCAGTTCTAATCTTATTAGAGAAGATGCTGAATATGTAGTTGAATGCTTAAAACAACCACAGGTGGTGTGAGTAATTTCTGAAAAGAGGTGTAGGAATGGATATTATAGATTTTTTAATTGATGAAGAAGTCACAATATTAGAAGCCATGGAGCGGCTGGATAAAGTTGCAAAGAAAGTCCTTTTTGTTGTCAGAGAAGGTCATTTTGTTGCGACAATTACCGACGGTGATATCAGACGATGGATTCTTAAGAAAGGGAATCTAGATGCAAAAGTTAAAGATATAGCTAACTATAGTCCTAAATCACTATTTGAGGAAGATAAAAATAAGGCTAAGAAATACATGAGAAAGCACTCTATTGAGGCTTTACCTATAGTGGATAAAGAAAAAAATATTCTATCGGTTGTACTTTGGAATGATGAAGAAATTGAACTAAAACGGAACCTGGATGTTCCAGTTGTAATTATGGCTGGAGGTCTTGGAACTAGGTTATATCCTTATACTAAAATTCTTCCTAAGCCTTTGATTCCGATTGGTGAAATCCCGATTGTCGAGCATATTATGAATCGGTTTAATCAATCTGGAAGTGAGCAGTTTTATCTTGTTGTAAACCACAAGAAGAATATGATCAAAGCGTACTTTAACGAAATAGAAAAGAACTATATTGTTGATTATGTAGATGAAGATAAACCTTTAGGAACTGGTGGGGGACTCAGCCTTCTTAAAGGGAAGATACATTCTACGTTCATCTTATCAAATTGTGACATTCTAATAGAAGAAGATTATGAAAAGATATATAATTATCATAAGAAGGAAAATAATTTAATTACAATGGTATGTTCTTTAAAAAATATCAAAATACCTTATGGTGTTATTGAAATTAGTGAGACAGGCGAAATTAAAGAAATGAAGGAAAAACCCGAACTTTCATTTTTCACGAATACTGGTATGTATGTAGTAGAGCCTAAAGTAATTGAAGAACTTGAAGAAAATCAGTCTGTTGGATTTCCAGATATCGTTGAAAAATACAAGTCTAGTCGAGAAAAAATTGGTGTGTATCCAATAAGTGAGAATAGTTGGTTGGATATGGGACAATTAGATGAAATGGAAGAAATGAGAAGAAGATTGGAAAAGTAGTAATTTTGATGAATTGAGGTGTTAGAATGGTGACGAAATCAGAGAAAAAGGTTTATATCATTGGTGAAATTGGCGTAAATCATAATGGTGATATTGATATTGCTAGAAAACTTATTAAAGAAGCAAAAGAAGCAGGGGTGGATGCGGTCAAATTTCAAAGTTTCAATCCAGAAAAAACGAAAATAAAAACAACTCCTTATGCAAATTACCAAGAACAAAATTCAAAATTCAAGAGCTCATTTGAAATGAGTATGAAATTAAAGTTGTCGTATGAAGATCATGTTGAGTTAAAAAGATATTGTGATGAAGTAGGATTAGATTTTCTTTCTACTGGATTTGACAACGATAGCGTTGATACATTAGAAAGTCTGAATGTAAAATATCAAAAAATACCTTCTGGAGAAATTAATAATTTCCCGCTTATAAAGTATATTGCTATGAAACAAAAACCAATTATATTATCAACGGGAATGGCCGACCTATCTGAAATTGATGAATGTGTAAGATACATAAAAAAATTCAATAATCAAGAGCTAGTAATTCTTCATTGTGTGTCGTTGTACCCAACCAGCTTTGATAAAGTCAATTTGAATTTTATAAAGACTTTACAAAATACTTTTGATGCAACGATTGGTTTTTCTGATCACACGTTAGGAATAGAAGCTGATATTGCGGCTGTTGCATTAGGTGCAAAAATGATTGAAAAGCATATAACTTTGGATAAATCTATGGAAGGCCCAGATCATAAAGTTTCTTTAAATCCTGAAGAGTTAAGACATATGGTTTCGGCAATTAGAAATATCGAAAAAGCTTTAGGAACAAAATATAAAATTGTTTGTGATGAAGAAATTGAAATGCGAAAAATTTCTCGTAGAAGCATTGTAATAAGTGAAGATATTGAAAAAGGGAATAAATTTACTGAAGAAAATTTAGCAATTAAAAAACCTGGTACAGGATTATCTTCAAAATACTTAGAAGTTATTCTTGGAAGAACAGTTACGAGAAACTTATTAAAAGACGAAATATTAACGTGGGATATGGTAGGTGAATTGGAGTAATTATCAATATAGAAAGTATTGGGTGATAAAATGAAAAAAAGAGTAAAAGTCTTATTTTTTACTGGTAATAGATCAGAATACGGATTACTTGCTCCTATTATTAAAAGAGTAAGTAATGACTCTGAGATGGAGTATAGACTTATAGTATCTGGAGCCCATTTATCTAAAAAATATGGAAACACAGTCGAAGAAATTGAAAACGATGGAATTAATATTGACTATAAAATAGATATTGAGTCTTCGGGTAGTTCTGATGTAGATATAGTTTTTGAAGCGAGTGATTTAATAAGAAAAATTGGTCCGATTTTAACAAGAGAAATGCCTGATTATTTTTTTGTGTTGGGGGACAGGTATGAGACATTTGCAGCTGCTCAAGCAGCCTTTTTTTGCAAGATTCCAATTGTTCATAGTGGTGGAGGAAATGTAACACAGGGTGGATGCCTAGATGATACTATTAGACATCTCATTACAAAAATGTCTGCATTGCATTTTGTCACATGTGAAGTAAATGGAGAAAATATCAAAAAATTAGGTGAAGAGTCGTGGCGAATCTTAATTTCTGGTTCTCCAGCAGTAGAAACTGTATTGAGTGAAAATTTGCTTAGTATGAAGAGTTTAGAAGAAGAGTTCGGTGTATCATTTAATAAACCAGTCATACTATTTACTCAGCATCCGGTAGCTTCTAGTTGGGAAGCATCACGGATTCAGGTAAGGGAGTCTTTAAAAGCTTTACAAGAAACAGGTTATCAAGTGATTATTACTTACCCTAATACAGATGCGGGTGGTGCGGAAATAATTGAAGAATATAAAGAATGGTTCGAGTATGACAAATTTATTTTTGTTGAGAATTTAGGGAGAATTAAATATTTAAGTTTTATGAAGTATGTTAATGCTGTTGTTGGGAATTCTAGTAGCGGCTTATTAGAGACACCAATATTTAAAACGCCGACTGTAAATATTGGAAATAGACAAAAAGGTAGAATAAGATCAACAAACGTAATCGATGTTGATTACTCAGCAACTGAGATAAGGAATGCGGTTGATAGATGTATAAATGACAGTGAGTTTTTGAAATTAGTTAAAGAATCTGTTAATCCATTTGGAGATGGACAAACGAGTAGAATTATTGTAGATACTTTAAAAGAGTATTACCAGAAAGAAAGTTTGCTTGAAAAGGAGTTGAAATGATGACTAAAAGAATTGTTTTATTCGGAACAATTCCTACAGCTAGAAGATGCTTAGAAATATTACATACTAGTAAGGAGGTTGAACTAGTAGGAGTTGTAACAGATTTAGGCTATGTATCTGACGAAGAAACAGTTTCCGAATATGCTATTAAAAATAACATCCCTGTTATTAGTATGGACGAATGTATGGAGTTAGAAGTCGATTTAGGCTTTACGATTAGGTTTCACAAAATTATAAAACAACCGTTAATTGATCATTTCAAGGAAGGAATTATCAATATGCATGGTGGTCCATTGCCTAGTTATCGTGGCTCATTTTGTAATGTTATGGCTATGTTAAATAGAGAAGAAAAGTTTGGAGTTACCTTGCATTATATAGACGCCGATGTAGACACTGGTGATGTTATTGATATTTCATATTTTGATGTGACTGAAGATGATACCGGATATTCAATTTTTCTAAATACCCTAGAGTATGGAGTAGAATTGTTTAGGAAGACATTACCCAGTATTATTGAAGGAATAAACAACCGTATTAAGCAAAATTCAATTACTAACCAGATGTTTAAAGGGATGTTCTATACAAGAAGATCAGATTTGGAAAAATTTAAGCAGGTTGATATTAAAGAAATGTCTAATGATGAAATTATTACAAGAGTTAAAGCTTTTTATTTTCCCGGAAAAGAGTCTATATATACAGTAATTAATGGGAAGAAAATATATTTAACGTTGTAGTTCAATAAATAAGTGCATGAAATCATAGATCTGAATACAGCCCAAGGAGGTGAGATGTATCAATAAAATTAATTTAATTAACAATTTAACCCCTATTGTTAAGCTTAAAAAAGAGATTGGTAACACTTCAATATATATGAAACGAGATGATTTGATTGATTTCTATTTTGGTGGAAACAAAGTAAGATTGTATGAGTACATAATTTCAGATGTTATTAAACAAAAAGCGGAGAAATTAATCACCTTTGGAAGCATTCATTCAAATCATGTAAGAGTGACTGCTGCTGTTGCAGCTTATTTTAGTTTGGATTGTGATATAATCATCATACAGGATCATAACAATGCATCACATTTAGTTGAGGGAAATAGCTTGCTGATAGATTTTATTGGAGTAAACAAGTACGTATGTAGTTCAGAAAATGCTAGAGAGTATATTGATAATCACTTGAATACTCAGGATACAAAAGGAGTCAATTATTATTTTGTACCTGGGGGAGGACATACTCCTATAGCAACAATGGCATATTCTGATATTATGAATGAGATCCTTAGTCAAAGTGAAGCTTTAAATGTTAACTTCGATGCAATTTTTCTTCCAACTGGCACTGGAACTACTCAAGCTGGTTTACTACATGGAAAAGATAAATTTAAATTTGATGGCGAAATTTTCGGAGTAACTGTGGCAAGAGAATCTAAAAGATGCAAAAAAGAGATTATTGATATGATAAATGGGTTGAGAAAAATTGATTCTCAAAATGTACTTGTTGAAGAATCAAGTATTAATATTCTTGAAAATAGTGGTATTGGATATGGTGAAATAGATGAAAGAATTATCAAGATTATGAAGGATATTGCTAAGTCCGACGGCATACTCCTTGATCCCATTTATAACGCAAAGAGTTTTTATGCAATGACAAAGTATTTAACTGAAAACAAGACTTACACGAATGTTTTATATTTAAATACGGGTGGAGTTCCAAACATATTTATAGAAGAAATTAGTAGAAAGGCGGGATCAAGATGAACATATTAATTACAAATATCGGAAGAAGAGGATATCTTGTTGAATTTATAAAGAATACAATAAATTTCAACGGTAAAGTATATGCCTCTGACTGTGATAAAACTGCTAGTGGCTTATATGGCAACGTAGATAAATCTTTTATTCTACCTAAACCTGTAGATGATGAACAATCTTATGTAGAAAATCTGTTAAAATTGTGTTTGGAATATGATATAAATTTAATTATTCCTGTTATCGATCCTGAAATATATATATTGTCTAAATATAAAAATGTGTTTTCTGAAAAAGGAATAATAGTACTAGTCTCAGATAAAAGAGTCCTAGAAATATGCTACGACAAAACTAAGATGAATACTTTTTTAACTGAAAATGGATTTAATATTATTAAGACATATGATAATCTTCAAGATTTTAAGAACGATTTATTTGATAATAAAATTGAATTTCCTGTATTTATAAAACCTATATACGGAAGTGGGAGTGTAGATTCTAGGATTATTGACAATGATGAAGAGTTGGTCACGTTTTATAAACCGGGGATGATAATTCAAGAATATCTTAATGGAGAAGAATATGGAATAGATACTTTTGTTGATAACGATGGTATACCAGTAAGGGTGGTTGTTAAAAAGAAGTTATCAATGAGAAGTGGAGAGACCGATAAAGCAATTACTGTAAAACATGAGGATATCAAAAATGTAATAAAAAAACTAGCAGAGAAGTTGAAGCCTTTTGGGCCGTTTGATACTGATGTCATAGAAACTAATAATGGAATCTATGTAATTGATATTAATCCTCGGTTTGGAGGAGGATATCCAGCGACTCATATGGCGGAAGTGAGTTTTATTGAGTTGTTGCTTAAAAGTGCAAGAAATGAAAGTATTGAACCGGCATTTGATAATTATGTGATAGGTCAACTTACGATGAAAGATGTTGGCATAAAGACTGTTAATATTGAAGATAAAAGATATAAGGAGCTATAATATGGATAACATTTTGTGCATCATACCAGCAAGAGGGGGTTCGAAAGGATTACCTGGAAAAAATATTAAGACTTTGATTGACAAACCACTTATTGCCTGGACTATAGATGCTTCCTTAAAATCTAAATATATTAACAAGGTTATTGTATCAACCGATGATCGAGAAATTGCAGATATATCAATGAAATATGGGGCTACAATAATTCAAAGGCCGGCACAATTTGCTACTGATACATCATCAACAATGGATGTAATTATTCATACGCTTACGTATTTGGAAAATAAAGAAAACTATAAACCAGACTATGTTGCATTACTTCAGTGCACTTCACCACTCAGAAATGAAAATCATATAGATGAAGCTATAGAAAAGATTTTAAATAATAAGATAGAAGTTGAATCTTTGATTTCTGTAACCAAAGAAGAACATCCACCATGGTGGCTTAGAACAATTAATACTGATGGATATATTGAAAGATATTTTGAATATGATGTGATGAAAAGTACACGTAGACAAGATTTCACAGATTTATATAGGCCAAATGGTGCAATATATATAGCAAAGACAGAAGTCCTTCTTGATACAAAATCATTTCAAACATCTAAAACTGTTCCATATATAATGGATTATAGAAGTTCTATAGATATTGATACGGAAATTGATTTTATTTTAGCTGAAACAATAATTAAATCTATATGATATAGAGGAGATCATGGAAAAGTCATAAAAGTGGTGAAGTGATTTTCCACCCCAACATTTATTATAGAACCGTTACTCTAATTATAATTTTTACCATAATTGCGTTTTATGCAATGCATATATTCAAATAATTCTAAATTTTATTTGTAATTGAAATATTACAAATATTAGTATATACTTATGTTGTGATTAGTTAATAATTTTATTACAAAAAAGAAAGAAAGGGGGACAGAATTTTAATAGGGATTTAATTAAAAAACCTGGGGAGGTAATAGTAGTGGTAAATTGTAAAAAGTTTATTGCATTTGTATTAGCTTTCACACTTGTTTTTTCAGGGGCGATTCTTCCAAATAATAAAGTATCAGCAGAAACAGATCCATATATGGATGCAGTCAAGGAAGATTTTAATGAGAAGACTAAAGATACAAAAGTTGTAGACAAGCCTGAAGACTTTTTTGATGATGATGATGAAGTAAGGATAGTTGTAGAACTTGAAAGTAGGCCTGCAATATCTATTGCAAATGAAAAAGCAGTTCCTTATAATAAGATGTCAGAATCAGAAAAGAAAAAGATAAAAACAAACATCATATCTGAACATAAGACTGTTAAAAGCAATATAAGCTCAAGAAATATAAAAATGGATTATAAAGATGATTTTGTTGTATCATTTAATGGCTTTAGTGGTAAGGTTAAATTTAAAGATTTAGATTTTATTGAGAGGCTTGACTCGGTTAAAAAGGTTTATATTTCAAATGAATATGAAAGACCAAAACCAGATATGATTAATACTGGTGAAATGATTGGAACAGAAGAAACTTGGGATTTGGGATTTAAAGGTGAAGAACAAGTAGTAGCAATACTTGATACAGGAATTGATTATACACATAGAGATATGATATTGGATGATGGTGTAGAAAAAGCATTAGATAAAAATGATATAGAGAATGCAGATGTATTAGGTAAATACTTTACTGAAAAAGTTCCTTATGGGTATAATTATTATGATTTAAATAATGAAGTAATAGATAAAGGACCTAGTGCTTCTATGCATGGTATGCATGTTGCTGGTACTGCAGGAGCAAATGGAGATACTGATAATGGTGGAATAAAAGGTGTAGCTCCTGATGCACAATTATTAGCTATGAAAGTATTTTCAAATGATCCAATGTATTCTACTACTTTTTCTGATATATATTTAGTAGCCATAGAAGAAGCTATAACTTTAGGTGCAGATGTTATAAATATGAGTCTTGGATCACCATCTGGTTTTTATAATCCAGATTCTCCTGAAAATAAGGCACTTAAAAATGCTGAAGAAAATGGTATAGTATCATCTATATCAGCTGGAAATTCTGGAACTATAGTAGATGGATGGACTGGTACAAACTATGGATTTCCTCTTAGAGAGAACCCAGATATTGGAGTAGTAGGATCTCCTGGGCTTAATGAACCAACTATTTCTGTAGCTTCTATAGAAAATATAAAATCTACTGTGCCTTATCTTAGATATACAAAGGATGATGAAAAAGTAGAGGCAGCTATGGCAATTGCAAGTTCTAAAGAATTATATAAGGCTCTTCCAGACACATATGAATATGTTTATGGTGGGTTAGGAGGAACAGTTGAAGAAGTTGGAGATGTAGAAGGTAAAATTGCACTCATACAAAGAGGAGAACATGCATTTACAGATAAAATAACGAATGCAGATGAAGCTGGTGCAATGGGAGTTATAATATTTAATAGCGAATCAGGTGGGGACGAGCTTATGAATATGCAATACCCATCTGGTACAGATATACCTGCGGCTTTCATAGGAAATACTGCTGGAAAGGCTATGATGGATGCAGAGGTTAAGGAAGTAGAATTCCCAGAAGGTGTAATAGAGGCAATTAATCCAAATGGTGGAAAGATGTCAGACTTCAGTTCATGGGGAACTACTCCATCTTTAGAACTTAAACCTGAACTCACTGCACCAGGAGGACAAATATATTCAACTCTTAACAATGATAAATATGGAGTAATGAGTGGTACTTCAATGGCTGCTCCTCATGTGGCTGGTGGTTCTGCACTTGCTCTTGAGTATATTAAAGAGAAGCCTGTATTTAATGGAATTAGTTCTTTAGAAAGAGTTAAATATTCAAAGGCATTACTTATGAATACTTCGAAAACTGTAACAGATGATTATGGTGTTGAAATATCTCCTAGAAGACAGGGTGCAGGGTTAATGGATTTACATTCAGCCGTTTCTACACCTGTTATAGTAGTTGATAGTGTAACAAAAGAAGCTAAGGTAGAGTTAAAAGATTTTGATTCTACAACTATTAAAATGAGATTAACAGCAAAAAATTTAAGTAATGATGAAGTAACTTATAAAGTAGATGCTATCACTTTAAAAGATGCTATAGATGTAAGTACTGGTGAAAAATTAAATATGTTAACATCTGATTATGTAGATGCTAAAGTGTCTGGAACGGATACTGTAGTAGTGCCAGCAAATGGTTCTAAAAATTTTCAAGTTACAATAGATATATCTAATGATGTGGATGTAAGAGAATTAGGAGATATGTTTATAGAAGGGTTTATTAAATTAAATGAAGTTACTGATACCCATAATGATTTAACAGTACCCTTTGGTGGATATTATGGTGAGTGGGATAAGCCTAATATAATAGATGGTTTAATGACTAGTGATCATTTTGGTAAGAGTTATTTTGATTATTCTGGATTTGGTCATATAAGTAATGATGGAATATATTTTTACGATGAAGATATTTATATGAATCCAGGAACAGTAGCAGGAGAAGTTTTTGGATATGGTAATGTGTTACCTATATTATCATTCTTAAGAAATGCTGAAACTGTAAATTATAAAATTGCAGATAGTCAAGGTAATGAATTGAGGAATATATCTACAAGTAAATATGTACGTAAAAATTATATTGATGGAGGCAGAAATAATCCATTTACAATAGTAGAAGATGCTTTATGGGATGGTAAAGTTGATGGTGAATATGTTGAAGATGGAGAATATATCTATAAGATAGAAGCTAAAATAGATTATAAAGATGCTAAATATCAAACATATGAGATGCCTATTGTTATTGATACTTTAGGTCCTGAGGTTACAGATATAAAATATGATAATAAAACTAAAGAATTATCATTTAAAGCTAAAGATGAAAATGCAGGACTTAATTTGTTTGAATTTATGATTGATGGAGAATTTGTTGGTGAACTAACTCTAAACGCAAAAGAAGGACAAGAAGAATATAGTCTAACTCTTCCAGATTCAACAACTGATAAGTCAAAAGTAGCTATAGTAGCATATGACAATATATATAATTATAGTGAGTCAGAAGTATCAGGTTTTGCAGAAGAAGAACCATATATATATATATTACAGCCAGATTTATTAGATGTATATAATCAAAGTGAGATAAAAGTAGAAGGTTATGTTACAAATGTAAATTATCTAGATAAAGTATTGATAAATGAAGATATTGAAGCGAATATTAAATTCTTAGAATCTGTTAAAGTTGAAGATGGTTCAGGAGGAGTATTAATAAATGGACCAGCTTATAAATTTACTAAAAATGTTGAATTAGAAGACGGATATAAGGAAATGAGAGTTAAAGCAATAACAGAAAATGGTAAAGAATCAAGTTTGATAAGGAGATTCTATGTTGATACAACTGCTCCTACTCTTGAAGCAGAAGTACTTGAGAGAGAGATAGATTCTAGCAAAGCTACGATAAGACTTCACATGTCTGATAATTTGGATTATTTAAAATTAAAACAAAGTGATAGTGAAATATATAAGAAAGATGGATTCAATGACGCGGTTAAAGTAGGACCCGTTGAGGAAACTTATGATTATGAAGTAGATTTAGAGGTTGGTGAAAACAAATTTAATTTTACTTTATTTGATATAGTAGATCAAACAGCAGAAACAGAAGTAAATATAAGTAGAGAAGAAGTTTCTAATTCTGTTTCCAGAGTATCAGGTTCTGATAGATATAAAACAGCAGTAGAAGTAAGTAAGGAACAATATGATAGTGCTGAAAATGTAATACTTGCTAGTGGAGGAAGTTATTCAGATTCATTAGCTTCATCACCTCTTGCAGTTAATTTAGATGCTCCAATACTTCTTAATCCAAAGTATAAACTTAATGAAGATACTTTAACTGAAATTGAAAGATTACAAGTCAAAAATATCTATATTATTGGTGATAATAGTTCAATAAGTAGAAAAGTTGAGAGAGAGTTAAAGTCTAAAGGTTTAAATATTTATAGAATAGCTGGAAAGAATAGAGAACAAACTGCTATTAAAATAGGTGAACATGTGGTAGATGGCAATAATGTGGATACAGCAATAATTGTGAATGGATATAAATTTCCAGATATATTAAGTGCCAGTGCAGTAGCTGCTGATAATGGATATCCTATATTATTTGTAAATAGCAATAAAATAAAAAAAGAAACTATGAATGCGTTAGCTGATTGGAATATTGAAGATGTTAAAATAATAGGTGGAGAATCAGTAGTAAATAAAAATATTGAAAATAAACTTTCTTCTCTATATTCAGTGGAAAGAATAGCTGAAACTGATAGAGAAGGTACTTCAATAGAAGTTGCTAAAAAGTTCTTCCCTGATTCTGATAGTGCATTAATGGTAAATGGTTATGATTTTCCCGATGGCTTAGTTAGTGGAGCGTTGGCTGGAAAATTAAATACTCCTATATTATTAGTTAGTAGAGATAATCTAACCAATGATATGAAAACATATATAAGGGAAAGTAAAAGGCATATAACTATATTAGGAGGACCAACAGCGGTAAATGAAAATGTAGAACAAACTATTTTAGAAATTATTTCTAGATAGATAAATTAAAAGGTTATTTGGATTAATTAATCCAAATAACCTTTTTAGTGTGCCCAGTATTGCACAGTTTATAGGTTAAGTTTCGAGCGTTGAAGATGGGGGAAACATTCCTAGCAGTAGAAACAAAATAACTTCTAGTCCATAAGCTATCTAAATGGCTTAA